>NZ_JBHXME010000025.1:0-76696 GCF_042721125.1 Streptomyces sp. NPDC058469 | reverse complement strand
GCCGGGGGCGTATAACGGCACAAGACGCTCAAAGGCTTGTGTGATCGGATGATCAGGCATCGTGTGCCTGGAATGCAGGACTTTCGCCTTGCAGAACTTTCGCCTTCCTCAGGAGGACAAGTGGGACGACTCTTCGGCACGGACGGCGTGCGCGGTGTCGCCAACGCGGATCTGACGGCCGAGATGGCCCTCGGGCTCTCCGTCGCGGCGGCGCATGTGCTGGCCGAGGCGGGCACCTTCGCGGGCCACCGGGCGACGGCCGTGGTCGGGCGGGACCCGCGCGCGTCCGGGGAGTTCCTGGAGGCCGCCGTGGTCGCGGGCCTGGCCAGTGCCGGCGTGGACGTACTGCTCGTCGGTGTGCTGCCCACCCCCGCGGTGGCGTATCTCACCGGCGTGCTGGGCGCCGACCTCGGCGTGATGCTCTCCGCGAGCCACAACGCCATGCCGGACAACGGCGTGAAGTTCCTCGCCCGCGGCGGGCACAAGCTCGACGACGAGCTGGAGGACCGGATCGAGAAGATCTACGACGAGCACCGCACCGGCGCCCCCTGGGACCGCCCGACCGGCTCGGGCGTCGGCCGGGTCCGGCACTACAGCGAGGGCTTCGACCAGTACGTCGCCCACCTCATCGGCGTGCTCCCGAACCGGCTCGACGGGCTGAAGATCGTCCTCGACGAGGCGCACGGCGCCGCAGCCCGGGTCTCCCCGGAGGCCTTCTCGCGGGCGGGCGCCGAGGTCATCACGATCGGCGCGGACCCCAACGGGCTGAACATCAACGACGGTTGCGGCTCGACCCACCTGGGTCTGCTCAAGGCCGCCGTCGTCGAGCACGGCGCCGACTTCGGCATCGCGCACGACGGCGACGCCGACCGCTGCCTGGCCGTGGACCACACCGGTGAAGAGGTCGACGGGGATCAGATCATGGCCGTGATCGCGCTGGCGATGCGGGAGCGTTCCGCACTGCGCTCCGACACCGTCGTCGCGACCGTCATGTCGAACCTGGGCTTCAAACTGGCCATGGAGCGCGAGGGCCTGACGCTCATTCAGACGGCGGTCGGTGACCGTTACGTCCTGGAGGAGATGAAGGAGCATGGCTACGCGCTGGGCGGCGAGCAGTCCGGGCACGTGATCATCCTGGACCACGCGACCACGGGTGACGGCACGTTGACCGGCCTGATGCTGGCGGCGCGGGTCGCCGACACGGGTCGTACGCTCAAGGATCTCGCGTCCGTGATGACGCGGCTGCCGCAGGTGCTCATCAACGTGCCCGACGTGGACCGCACGCGGGTCGGCTCCTCCGCCGACCTGGCGGCGGCGGTCGCCGAGGCGGAGCGTGAACTCGGTTCCACGGGGCGGGTGTTGCTGCGTCCGTCCGGTACCGAGCCGCTGGTACGGGTGATGGTGGAAGCCGCTGACATCGACCAGGCGCGGTCGGTGGCCGGGCGGTTGGCGGATGCCGTGAAGTCGGCGCTGGGATAAGCGGGTTGAGGTGAGAGCGGCCGGTCCGGAGACATCTCCGGACCGGCCGCTCTCGTCGTGCTCACAGCTTGCGCAGACTCAGCCGCTGGACCTTGTGGTCGGGGCCCTTGCGGACGACGAGGGCGGCGCGGCCGCGGGTCGGGGCCACGTTCTCCAGCAGGTTGACCTTGTTGATGGTGCGCCAGGTGGTGCGGGCGTAGTCGAGGGCCTCCTCCTCGGAGACCTGCGTGTACTTGCGGAAGTACGAGGACGGGTTCTGGAAGGCGGTCTCGCGCAGCCGCCGGAACCGGTTCAGATACCAGCGCTCGATGTCCTCCGGCCGGGCGTCGACGTACACACTGAAGTCGAAGTAGTCGGCGAGACCGACGCGGGTACGGCCGTCCTTGCCGGGGAGCGCCGGCTGGAGCACGTTGAGCCCCTCGACGATCAGGATGTCGGGCCGGCGGACGGTAAGCCGCTGATCAGGCACGATGTCGTAGATGAGATGCGAATAGACGGGTGCGGTGACCTCGTCCTTGCCCGCCTTGATGTCGGCGACGAAGCGGGTGAGCGCGCGACGGTCGTACGACTCCGGGAAGCCCTTCCTCGACATCAGCCCGCGCGCCTCCAACTCCCGCGTGGGCAGTAGGAACCCGTCGGTGGTGACCAGCTCGACGCGGGGGTGCTCGGGCCAGCGGGACAACAGCGCCTGGAGAAGCCGGGCGACGGTCGACTTCCCTACGGCCACGGAGCCGGCGACGCCTATGACGAACGGGGTGCCGGACTGGGAGCCCTGTTCGCCCAGGAAGGTGTTCAGCGCGTTTCTCAGGCCGTCCGTGGCGCCGACGTAGAGGTTGAGGAGTCTGGACAGCGGGAGGTAGATGTCACGCACCTCGTCGAGGTCGATGACATCACCGAGGCCACGCAGCTTCTCGACCTCCTCGGCGGTGAGCGGCAGCGGCGTCTTGTCGCGCAGCGCGCTCCACTCGGCTCGGGTGAGGTCGACGTAGGGAGTCGCCTCCGGCTTGTGCCGGTGGGCGCTCCGGGGCATCGGGGAGACCGGAGAGATCACAGTCCATTGTTAACGGAGTTTGAACGGGGTGGCGGGTGGGGTGCGTCACGTGGGGCGGGGAGGTGTGGGGAGGGGAGGGAGGTGTGGGGCCGGTGCGGTGCGGTGCGGTGCGAGGCGGGGCGGTGTGGTGCTGGTCGGGGTGGCTTTGCTTGGTTCAGTTCAGCTTCTGTCGCCACTCGGCGAGCGCGAACTCTCCGTAACTGTTCGCGAGCCTCTCCATGAGTCCGCCGTCGAGGAACTCGGTGGGCGGTACTTCCCAGGTGCCGAACTCCTCGATCAGGAGCCGGTACGACGGCGGGAACGTGAGACCCATCTCGCGCTCGGCACGGGCGATGGTGTCGGGGGAGCAGCCGTGGTGGTGCCGTGCGTTGTCCTTGTCGGCGCGGACCAGGCCGATGACCTGTCGGCTTGCTTCGATAGGTGTCATCGGGTCATCAGCCCGTCACCAGGACCATGGTCCCGACCCTGGGGTTGTCGGTCATGGGCTCTCCGGGGCGGGTGTCGGTGTCAGTGTGGGTGGCAGGGTGGACATCATTCCGCATGCCTGGCGAGTTCGTTTCGAGCGGCGAAGGCTTCATGGGACACGCGGGCGAAGCCGTGCTCGATCATGGCCGGAATTTCCGAAATCGGGCACGAAGTGCCGTGTTCGGGCGGGGTTCGGCGCCTAGGCTGCGGCGCATGTGCGGAATCGTGGGATACGTGGGGTCGCAGTCGGCGCTTGATGTGGTGATGGCCGGGCTGAAGCGGCTGGAGTACCGGGGTTACGACTCGTCGGGTGTCGCCGTGCTCGCGGACGGCGGGCTGGCGGCGGCCAAGAAGGCCGGGAAACTCGTCAATCTGGAGAAGGAGCTGGTCGACCACCCGCTGCCGGCGGGGTCGACGGGCATCGGGCACACGCGCTGGGCCACGCACGGCGGCCCGACGGACGCGAACGCCCACCCGCACCTCGACAACGCGGGGCGCGTGGCGGTCGTCCACAACGGCATCATCGAGAACTTCGCCTGTCTGCGGGCCGAGTTGGCGGAGCGCGGGCATGTTCTCGCCTCCGACACGGACACCGAGGTGGTCGCGCATCTGCTGGCCGAGGAGTTCTCGGGGTGCGCGGACCTGGCGGAGGCGATGCGGCAGGTGTGCCGGCGTCTTGAGGGTGCGTTCACGCTGGTCGCCGTGCACGCGGACGAGCCGGATGTGGTCGTGGGCGCGCGGCGGAACTCGCCGCTCGTCGTCGGGGTCGGGGAGGGGGAGGCCTTTCTCGCCTCCGACGTCGCCGCGTTCATCGCCCACACGCGCTCCGCGATCGAGCTGGGGCAGGACCAGGTCGTCGAGCTGCGCCGGGACGGGGTGACCGTCACCGGGTTCGACGGGGCTCCGGCCGAGGTCCGTTCGTACCACGTCGACTGGGACGCCTCCGCCGCGGAGAAGGGCGGCTACGACTACTTCATGCTCAAGGAGATCGCCGAGCAGCCGAAGGCGGTCGCCGACACGTTGTTGGGGCGGATCGATGTGGCGGGCTTGTTGACGCTGGACGAAGTCCGCATCCCCGTCCATGAGTTGCGGGAGATCGACAAGGTCGTCATCGTCGCCTGCGGTACGGCCTTCCATGCCGGCCTGATCGCCAAGTACGCCATCGAGCACTGGACCCGGATTCCCTGCGAGGTGGAGCTGGCGAGCGAGTTCCGGTACCGGGATCCGATCCTCGGCGCGCGGTCGTTGGTGATCGCGATCTCCCAGTCCGGCGAGACGATGGACACGCTGATGGCCCTACGGCACGCGAGGGAGCAGGGCTCCAAAGTCCTGGCGATCTGCAACACCAACGGGTCGACGATTCCCCGTGAGTCGGACGCCGTGCTGTACACGCACGCCGGGCCGGAGGTCGCCGTAGCGTCGACGAAGGCGTTTCTGACGCAGCTGGTCGCGTGTTATCTGGTCGCGCTGTACCTCGGTCAGGTGCGGGGCACGAAGTGGGGCGACGAGATCCAGGCCGTCATCCGGGACCTGTCGCAGATCTCCGGTGAGGTCGAGCGGGTGCTCGAAACCATGGAGCCTGTACGGGAGTTGGCGCGGTCGGTGGCGTCGAAGAACACCGTGTTGTTCCTGGGCCGGCATGTCGGTTATCCCGTTGCTCTCGAAGGCGCCCTGAAGCTCAAGGAGTTGGCGTACATGCACGCCGAGGGCTTCGCGGCGGGGGAGTTGAAGCACGGGCCCATCGCTCTGATCGAGGAGGGGATGCCGGTTGTCGTCGTGGTTCCGTCGCCGCGTGGGCGGTCTGTCATCCACGACAAGATCGTGTCCAACATCCAGGAGATCCGGGCGCGGGGTGCGATGACGATCGTGATCGCGGAGGAGGGGGACGAGACGGTCGTCCCGTACGCCGATCACTTGATCCGCATCCCGGCCACACCGACGTTGCTGCAACCGCTTGTCGCGACGGTGCCCTTGCAGGTGTTCGCTTGTGAGCTGGCCACGGCTCGGGGGAATGAGGTTGATCAGCCTCGGAACCTGGCGAAGTCGGTGACGGTGGAGTGAGTGGAGCGGGTGGAGTGAGTCGGCTTTAGGGCTTCCACGAAGGGGGTGAAGGCTCCGGTCGGGAACGTGAGGGTGGTCCTGGCCGGGGTCTTTGAGTCGCTCACGGCTATACGGGCGAGCGTTGTTGCGACCTCCACGCACTCGTTGTCGTCGCCGGGGCCCGAGTAGGAGGACTTCCGCCAGTTGGATGCTGTTGGCGAATCCGGTGCGGCTGGGCCACCTCTCCGAAAAAGTGTGACACTTCTGGGGAAAGTGTCACACTTTCTCGGCTGTGTGTGGCTGCTCGGGCCTGCTGACGGGATTGGCCAACAGCGTCCAGTTGGTGGGGGCCGTCATGAGGTTTTCAGGGTGTCGACGAAGATGGTGAACGCGTCGGCCGGGATGGTGAGGGTGCGGCCGGCCGGGGCCTTGGAGTCGCGGATCGCCACGTGGGTGCGGGAGTTCGCGATCTCCACGCACTCGTTGCCGTCGCCCTCGCCCGAGTAGGACGACTTCCGCCAGTTGTCCATGCGATGCCTCACAGTTCCTTTGTCAGCTTGTGGATGAACTTGCGCGACTGTTCGGGTTCGAGTGACGCGGCCACTACTCTACGGAAGCTCCTTCGGTAGGTGTTGAGTTGAGCCTCGGAATCGATGAAG
Source organism: Streptomyces sp. NPDC058469 (assembly GCF_042721125.1). NCBI lineage: Bacteria > Bacillati > Actinomycetota > Actinomycetes > Kitasatosporales > Streptomycetaceae > Streptomyces > Streptomyces sp. NPDC058469. The sequence continues at coordinate 71,002 of NZ_JBHXME010000025.1, read as the reverse complement.
ACCGAGCCGTGGGGCGCGTCACGTACCACTGTGTCCAGCTTGGGCAGGGGGCCACCCACATAGGTCATCGTGCTGGAGGCTTTGGCGAAGTCGTCCACGTCGAAAGGGATGACGCGCAAGGTGATGTGGTCCGCTTCGGAAAGCTCAAGGAGTTGGGCGAGTTGAGCCTTCGCGGTGTCGCGGTTGCTGACCTTGATTCGTAGCGCCGCCTCATGGAGCACCACCTCGTACGGGACGTTGATCTTCTGACGTGTCATCCGGTGCTGGATGCGCAACTCCACTTCCTCGTTGGTGAGTTCGGGAAGCCTGGAGGAGAACACCGCACGTGTGTAGTCCTCCGTCTGCAATAGCCCCGGCACGTACAAGATGGCCACGTGGCGTTGGAATCGGGCGTGGTACTCCAGCTCGGACAGGTCGAGGAACGGCGTCGGCAACAGACCCCGGTACTCCTCCCACCACCCCCGCGTCCGATCCGTGGCCATCCCCACCAGCGCGTCGATGAACTCCTCGTCCGTGCAGGCGTAGTGCGACGCGAGGCGGCGGAGCCGTTGGTCGCTCACGCCGGTTAGCCCGGTTTCGATGTGGCTGATCTGGACGCGACCGGTACCGAGCAGGGCCGCTGCCTCGACGGCGGTGAATCCTGCCGCCTCGCGGAGTCTGCGCAACTCGATACCCAGGCGCATCTGACGTGCCGTTGGTTCACGCCTCAGGACCATCGGTTGCTCCTCCTCGTTCGGGGGCAGATTACGCGATCGGCTTGCATGGGATGACAGGTTATCCCTACCGTTGGTGATGCAACGCACACAGTGCGGAAGTGCACCACTCCGTCCTGCCGCGACGGCAGTGGCAGAGCCACCGCATGAACTCCCCTACACCCCAACGGAGTTGACCATGCCCGAAATCGACAAGCACCCCACTCCCTGGGAGTACTCCCTCTACGTCCCCAACGACCCCCGCGCCGTCACGGTCAGCCGCCGCACCCTCCGGCTGATCCTCACCATCCACGGCCTCATCCGCCTCGTCGACACCGCCGAACTCGTCGCCGCCGAGCTGGTCTCCAACGCCGTACGGCATACCGACGGTCCCGCCGCGCTGCGTGTGCGGTGGGCGGACGGGGTGCTCAGGATCGGGGCCTGGGACGCGGACCCCCGGCCGCCCGAGCCGCCGGGGACGTTCGACCGGCTGCTCGACGGGCAGGAGGAGGGGCGCGGGTTGGCTCTTGTGAAGGCCTGTGCCGCGCAGTGGGGGTGGCAGCCCCTCGCCCGGAACGGCAACCGCGGCAAGTACGTGTGGTGCGAACTCGACGCGGCTTAAGGGCAGTTCAGCCGGATGCCTCGGACGTCAGGGCATCGGCGAGACTTACGGCGGGGCAGCCCAGCATCCCCGTCAGCACGCGGCGCTGACGTTGCGTCAGGCAGCCCACGAAGACCGCCGCGTCGGCGTGCGTCCGCTCGCACAGCGTCGCCACCTCACGAACCTTCCCGTACGTCAGAAGAGTTCGCGAGGAATAGGGCAACGCCATCTTCTTGGCACCGCCGTCCGAGACCCCGCGCCGCTGCACGATCCGGCCCACGACCCGTGCACCGCGTTCCCTCAGCTCCCGCGCCGCCGCATCCATCAGCGTGGCGAAGTCCTTCTGCTTGCCCGAGAAGTAGCCGACGATCACCACATCTGCTCCCTCAACTGCCAAGGCCGGACCCTGGTGTTGGGCCGCCCGTGTTCCAGTTCCCGCTCCCGTTCCCGCGCGATGAGCGGGACGCCGGTCGCGCCTTCGGGCCTGATGCATGGCCCACAGGCTAGGTGCGCACCTTCTACGGCGATACACGTTTTCTCGACCCGGTTTCAGTGAATCTCATGGTCCCCTGCCCGCTGAAAGCGGCCTGAGGGCGTCGTGAAACCCGGTGCGCGCAGGCTCTGGTCCAGAAGGAAGGCGATGCGAGCCCCGACCCGGGGCCGTAACGGTCTGACGAATCCAAGCTGACGAATCCCAGGAGCGCACACCATGGGCATCAACCTCACCGACCAGGACAAGCTCACCCTCCGTACCGCCGCGTACGGCGCCATCACGCTCACGGCCGCCGCCGGTGCCGCCGCCGGCTCGCCGCACCGGATCGCAACTCAGGGCAGCCTCGCCCTGGCCTCGGCGACCGGTCCGGTCGGGTACGTGCTCGCCGAGAACACGAAGATCCCGAACCTGAACGGCAAGTCCGTGGCCGAGATCGCCGATCAGGTGCTGCCGGCCCTCACCACCGCCATGAGCCTGCTCAAGAAGCAGGACCCGGCCGAGGCCGACAACTTCCGCGGCACCGTTCTCGTCGCCCTCGAAGCAGCTGTCCGACCCAAGAAGGGCGAGCCCAGCCCCGTCATGCTGGAGATGGTCCGCAAGATCACCGGAGCCCTCGACGCCGCCTGACCCCGTGAGACTTGGGACGTCCGATGCACCTGGGACGCCCAGGACACCCCCGGATTTCCGGCAGCCGCCCCCCCGCCCCGAAACCCAGCCCCAACCACGGCCCGCGAGCTGATGGGATGCTGCTGAGCGGCATATGGCAGGCCGCCGGGGACGGGGGAGCCGGGATGCGGGACTGGGCTGGGCGTTGGCCGTTGGTGGGGCGTGGGCCGGAGTTGGAGTACTTCGCAGCCGCGTTGGCGGACCAGGGATGCCGTGGATTCGTCGTCGGCGGAGCGGCGGGCGTGGGCAAGTCGCGGCTGGCGGAGGAGTGTCTGGAGCGGGCGGCGGCTGCCGGGTTCCGGGTCGGGCGGGCCACCGCGAGTGTCGCCGCGGGTGCCGTGCCGTTGGGGGCGATCGCCCATCTGCTGCCGGTGGGGGTCGACTTGTCCGATCCCGTCGCCGGATTCGCCGCCGTCGCACGGGAGTTGGCCTCCGGGCCCGGGCGGCAGTGGGTGCTGTTCGTCGACGACATGCATCTGCTGGACGCCGCATCGGCCGTACTGCTGCGGCAGTTGATGGACACCGGCGCGCTGCTGCTGATCGGCACCGTGCGCACCGGTGAGCCGTACGGGGAGGCCGTCGCCGCGTTGCGGGGCGGGGACTCGGTGTACCGGGTCGATCTGACCGTGCTGAGCCCGGAGCAGGTCGAGGTGTTGTTGCAGGCCGCGCTCGGGAGACCGGTCGCCCGAAGAACCCTGCACGAGCTGTCGGCCGCCAGCGGCGGCAACGTGCTCTACCTGCGCGAACTCGTCCTCGGCGCCCTCGCCGCCGGGAACCTGACCGAGGACGGGGAGATCTGGCACCTCGTCGACGACCGGCTGCCCGGTACCGCCCGGCTGACCGAGATGATCGGCGCGCGGCTGGCCGCCGCCGACCCCGCGGGGCGCCCCGTACTCGAACTCCTCGCGCTGTGCGAGCCGTTGCCCTTGACGTATGCCGAAGCCCTCGCCCCGCCGCAGGTGACGGCGGCCCTGGAACAGGCGGGGCTGATCCGCGTCACGCAGGACCGACGACGTACGACGGTGTCGCTGGCCCATCCGCTGTACGGCGAAGTGCTGCGCGCCGGTCTGCCGTTGCTGCGCCGCCGTGCCCTGCTCCTGGACCAGGCCGCCCGTGTCCAGGCGCGCGGCGCCCGTCGGCGCGGCGACCTGCTGCACATCGCCACCTGGCGGCTGGCCGCGACCGGCACCGCCGACCCGGCCCTCCTCACCCAGGCCGCCGTACTCGCCCGCCACGCCCACGACTTACCCCGGACCGTCGCCCTGCTGGAAGCCCTGCCGCAGAAGCACCGGACCACCGCCACCGAACTGCGGCTCGGCGAGGCCCAGTTCGAGCTCGGCCGTTGGCACCAGGCCGAGGCGACGCTCGCCGAGGCCGATGCCCTCGCCGTCGACGAACAGGAACGGCTCGCGGTCGCCCTCGTCCGGACGACGAACCTGCTGTGGAGCAACGCCCCCGTCGCCGAGGCGCTCGCCGTCAACGACGCGGCCCGCGAACGGATCAGCACTCCGGCCGACCGCCGCAAGCTCACGATCAACGAGGGATTCCTACGGATCGTCGGTGGCCGGCCGGCCGAGGGGCTGGCCCTGCTGGAGGACCTGGAGACCGACGTCGGCGCCGCCCCCGACGTCAACGCCTGGCTGCGCGGCGCCTGGATGAAGCCCGCCGCGCTGGCCCTGGTGGGCCGTACCGCCGAGGCCACCACCTGGGCGCGGCGCGCCCACGACGCGCACCGGCGGGTCGAGGAACGCGCCCTCGCCTCCCACCCCGCCTTCCAGCGCATCCCGCTCGTCCTCGCGCTCACCGAAGCCGGTGTCCCGGCCGCCGAGGTCTGCCGGGTGGGTGAGCCCGCCTACGCCGAACTCACCGCGGCCGGTTCCCGGGTGCGGATCTGGCTGGCGGTCCTCCTCGGCCGTACGCACTGGCTGGCCGGGCACCCGGCGACCGCCCGCCGCTGGTGGGCCGAGGCCGCCACCGTGTCCCGCGGCATCGACCACGCGATGGCCCTACGGCCGGTGCTCGGCGGGCTCGCCGCGTGTGCGGCCGTACTGGGGGACCTCGACGCGGCCGAGGCGACGCTCGCCGAGCACCGCGAGCTGCCGCCCGTGGAACCGGGGTTGCTGTCCGCCGGGGAGGAACTCCTGGGCGAGGCCTGGCTGTTGGCCGCCCGGGGACAGTTGGTGCGGGCGCGGTCCGTGCTCACCGCCGCGGCTGCTTCCGCCCGCCGCACCGGCCATGTCACCGGCGAGGCCCTGCTGTTGACCGATGTCGCCCGGCTCGGTGGAGCTGAGGACGTCGGCGGTCGGCTGGCCGTACTCGCCGGGGTGTGTGACGGATCGCTCGCCCCCGCCCGGGCCCAACTGGCCGCCGCGCTGGGCGCCGACGACCCCGAACGGCTCCTCCGGGCCGCCGACGCCTGCGAGGCCGTAGGCGCGGATCTGCTCGCCGCCGAGGCGGCCACCGCCGCCGCGGCCGCCTGGCGCAGGGCGGACCGGTCCCGCCGCGCCGTCGCCGCCGCCCAGCGGGCCACCGCGCTCCGGGCCCGCTGCGAGGGCGCCCGGACGCCCCTGCTGGCCACCGCCCGGGCCGCCGCCCAACTCACCGCCCGCGAACGGGAGATCGTCCTGCTCGCCGCCGCCGGCAGCGCCAGCAAGGACATCGCCGACACGCTGGCCCTGTCGGTGCGCACCGTCGACAACCACCTTCAGCACGCCTACGCCAAACTCGGCGTCACTACCCGTCACGAACTCGCCCAGACCCTATGGGTAGTTGAGTAACGGTTACTCATCCCCCGTCACGTCGGTGCGGGCACGCTGGCCCACGGCGGCAACGTTGTCGCCGGAACGCCCAGTTCTAGTCATCGGGGGACGACCCAATGGGCATGATCAACACAACTGTGAGACCTCCCGGCCGTGTTGCCGTCGCCGTCACGACCGCGCTCGGCCTGAGCCTGGTCGGGCTCTCCGCCGCCGGCGCCGGTGCGGCCGCCGCTCAGCCGCAGGCGGTGACCTACTACACGGTGACCAACTACAACAGCGGCAAGTGCCTGGACGTACCGGAATCCGCCACGGACGACGGCCACGGACTGGAGCAGTACTCCTGCAACGACGGCCGCAACCAGCAGTGGGCGCTCCAGCCCACCGACAGCGGCTACTACCTGCTCGTCAACCTCAACAGCGGCAAGTGCGCGGACGTCCGCGAGAACAGCGTCGACAACAACGCCGTGGTGAACCAGTACGGCTGCACCAGGGCGAACAACCAGCAGTGGCTGCTGCGGGCCGCGCCGGCCGGTATCGACGGGGTCCAGCTCGTGGCCCGCCACAGTGCCAAGTGCATGGCCGTCGCGGGGTCAAGCCAGTCCGACAAGGCGGGGATCGTCCAGTTCACCTGCGGTTCGGTGGCCGCGTACAACCAGTACTGGCAGTTCAACTGATGAGGCGGGCGCGAAGAACCATCGTCACTGTCGTGGTGGCGGTGCTGTGCGCGTTGGTGAGCCCCGCGGTCGGACGGGCGGACTCGGGCGGTGGGCCGGCCGCCGTAGCGGCATCGTCCGCCGCGGCGAAACGCCCGGCCTGGCAGGTCACGAGCGGTGTGCCGAGTCCGGGACTTCCCGCACAACAGCGAGTGGCACCGTTGGCCTGTGACACGCACGCCGTCGGCAACTGGAGCTACACGGACCAGGCCGGTGTGCGGCACAACGGGATGAACATCCAGGTCCAGGTGCGGGATCACCTCACCGGTGCGCTGATCGCCGGGCTCACGAACTCCGCGGGCAATTTCGACATCTGTTTCGGCGCCGCGCAGTTCACGCAGCTGTACACCACGGTCAAGGCCGCGAACGCCGCGTGGCAGGTGCAGAACAGCACGGGCGTCTACAACTGGAGTTCGCCGATCCGTGCCAATCCGGTGCCGGGCAGCACGGTGAACTTCGGCGGCGCGGCCCCCGGCGACACAGCGGGCAACCGGGCGGCTCACGCATTCGACGTGGGCAACGACGCGTGGTTGGGGGTGCCGCATTCCGGCAGCTGCTGGGATCCGAAGGACACCACATGTCGGCAGGTGCAGATCGACTGGCCGGATGTCCGAACCAACGCGATGGACGAGTACGACCAGGCGGCCAACATCGTGCATCTGCTCACCCCGACTCCGGACGCCCCGATGGAGGTCATGCACGAGATCGGTCACGCGCTGATGGACGACCTCTACAACGACGCGTTTCCGTCGACCGCGGGTTGCCCCATCCCTCATCCTCCCAACGCGGCCAGCACAACCGTATGCGCATGGATCGAAGGGTGGGCAACCTTCTTCTCGCTGGCGATGAATCACACCTCGGTCTTTCTGTTCGGCAATGGAACCTCGGCCGACTACGAGTTTCCGAGCTGGGGCACCAATGGTGTCGCCAATGGTGATGTGACGGAGACGCGGGTCATCGGTGCGTTGCTGGACCTCACCGACCTGCCCAGCACCACCACCGAATTCTGGGACCGCCACACTGAGCCCGTCAGAAACGTCTTTGCCACGCTCACGCATCACGTCGACAACACGTTCGCGTCGTTCTGGAGCAGCCGTGGTGCGGATGGTTTCGACGTGTCCGACTCCTCGCTGGGGTCGCTCTACCAGAACACGATCGACTATCAGTACCGCAATCCATTGCTCGACGGTGTGGGCCAATCTCCCACCGCCCCTACCCCGGTGCACAACTTCGGCTTCAACACCGCGGTCCACTCGTGGTCCGTGGTCGCGCTGCGGCCGCTGGCGCCGGCCGACTACGACCTCAAGGTGTACGACGATCGGGCGCAGACTTCGCCGAACCTCCTCGCACGTAGCGATTTCTTCAACCAGGCGGTCGATTTCGTCGCGATCGACTCGAACCTGCGGCCGGTGGGCGACTACTACCCACAGGTAGTCCAGTTCGCCGGCGCCGTTTCCTACTACGTCGAGTACGCGTCGGGCTTCCAGACGTTGCAGCCGGCGTCGTCCAACACGTTCCACCTGGACGACTCGCAGCCCGCCGCCGTGCAGGACACGGACCTGACCGCGGGTGTGCCGGTGACCATCAGTCTGACCGAGGCAAGCGTGATCTCGACCGCCAGCCTGTTCATCATGGGCGACGATCCGAGCACACCGTCGACGTTCGTCCAGGGCCGCGGCTCCGCGGTGGCGTTCAAAGCCGCCGATCCCATATTCGGCGGCCCGGTCTCGGTGACCTTCACGCCGACGCGGACCGGTCGCTACGGGGTTTTGGTCTGGGGTTAAATGGGGGGGGGCGACTACTCGTTCAGGCGCTTGTTAACGGGTAGGGGGGGTTGGGGGTGTTGGGTGGCCTGGGCCGCGCACCACCCCCTCGCGGTGTTCGAGCAGGTCCGCGCAGGCCACGGTCGTAGGGTGCTCGGCATGAGCATCATCGGGGTTGGTATCGACGTGGCCGAGATCGACCGGTTCGCGGCGTCCCTGGAGCGTACGCCCGGGTTGGCCCAACGTCTTTTCCTGGACAGCGAGTTGCTGCTGCCGAGTGGGGAGCGGCGAGGGCCCGCCTCCCTCGCCGCGCGCTTCGCCGCGAAGGAGGCGTTGGCCAAGGCGTTGGGGGCGCCGGCGGGGCTGCACTGGACGGACGCCGAGGTGTACGTGGAGGACAGCGGGCGGCCCCGGTTGAGGGTGACGGGGACTGTCGCGGCTCGGGCGGCCGAGTTGGGGGTGCGGTCTTGGCATGTCTCGTTGAGCCATGACGCGGGGGTGGCTTCGGCGGTGGTGATCGCGGAGGCGTGACGGGCCGAGGGCTGCGGCGGCTGCACGGCCTCGGCTTCGCCTCGGCCTTGTTTTGTTTTCCACCGGCACCGCCCGTGCGGGTTTCGTTGTCGGGTGCGGGTGGCCCTGTGGGGCGGGCCCGACGTCGGCGGCCGCGGGTTCGGGGGATGGCTCGGCCTTGGCAGTCACTGGCCGCGGTGCGTTGATCGTGGGCCGCCCGGGTGCGGTCTCGGTCGCTTCCGGGGCAGACTCGACCGTATGCGTACTGCGTACAGCGTGGAGACGGTAAGGACAGCCGAGCAGGGGCTGATGGCGCGGCTTCCCGAGGGCGCGCTCATGCAGCGCGCCGCGGCCGGACTGGCCGTCGCCTGCGCCCAGTTGGTGGGGCGGGTCTACGGCAGCCGGGTCGTGCTGCTGGTGGGGAGTGGGGACAACGGGGGCGATGCCCTGTACGCGGGGGCTCGGCTTGCCCGGCGGGGGGCCGGTGTCGTGGCGGTGCTGCTCGCGCCCGAGCGGGCTCACGCGGGTGGGCTTGCGGCGTTGGTGCGGGCGGGCGGGCGTACCGTCGCGCCTAATGATGCCGAGGGGCTCCTCCTCCGTGCCGATCTCGTCGTCGACGGCATTGTCGGGATCGGGGGGCGGGGTGGGCTGCGGCCTGATGCTGCGCGGCTGGCTGGGCTTGCCTCGGATTCCCGGGGCGTTGTCGTCGCGGTTGATTTGCCCAGCGGGGTCGATGCGGACAGCGGTGAGGTGCGGGGGGCTGCCGTGCGGGCCGATGTCACCGTCACCTTCGGGGCTCATAAGCCCGGGTTGCTGATCGATCCCGCGCGGGAGTACGCCGGGGCCGTGCGGCTCGTTGATATCGGGCTGGGGAGTGAGCTGCCTGACGAGCCTGCGTTGGAGGCTTTGCAGCATGTGGATGTGGCGCGGTTGCTGCCCGTGCCGGGGGCCGAGAGCGACAAGTACCGGCGGGGGGTCGTGGGGATCGCCGCCGGGTCCGGACGGTATCCGGGGGCGGCTGTGCTTGCCGTCGCCGGGGCGCTGCGGGGTGGGGCGGGGGCCGTGCGGTACGTCGGGCCGGCCTCTGATGCGGTGATCGCTCGGTTTCCTGAGGTGCTGGTGTCGGAGGGCGGGCCGCTCAAGGCTGGGCGTGTGCAGGCTTGGGTTGTCGGGCCTGGGGGTGGCGACGATGCCTCGACTGTGGCGGATGTGGTGACTGCCGATGTGCCTGTGCTCATTGACGCGGACGGGTTGCGGTTGGCCGATCCGGATGCCGTACGGGGGCGTGGCGCGCCGACGTTGATGACTCCGCATGCGGGGGAGGCGGCTGCGTTGCTCGGGGTTCCGCGGGGGGATGTTGAGGGGGCTCGGTTGGATTCCGTGCGGGAGTTGGCGGGGCGGTATGGGGCGACCGTGTTGCTCAAGGGGTCGACCACGCTTGTCGCCGACTCGGGGGGTGGGGCGGTGCGGGTCAATTCGACGGGGACGGGGTGGCTGGCTACGGCGGGGAGTGGGGACGTGTTGTCGGGGCTCGCCGGGTCGTTGTTGGCGGCGGGGTTGTCGGCGTTCGATGCGGGGAGTGTGGGGGCGTATCTGCATGGGTTGGCGGGGAGGTTGGCTGCGGATGGGGCGCCGGTGGGGGCGCATGATGTGGCTGAGGCGGTTCGGGTTGCCTGGCGGGATGTGCGGGACTGAGTTTCTTTCGCCCCCGCCGCCCCTACCCGTCCCATCCCTGGGGGCTGCGCCCCCAGACCCCGCTTCGGCCCTGAAGGGGCCTCGTCCTCAAACGCCGGACGGGCTGGGTACAGCCGGCCTGGGCTGAAGGTGGCGCCGAGCTGCGCTGAAGGTGGCGCCGGGCCGCGCTGAAGATGACGCGGCCCGCGCCGCACGCATTCGCGCTCGTCAATAAGGGTGACCCCTCCGCGCGGCACCCGCTTCCCGTCGTACCGTCACGTTTCTCTGATCGCATGATCAGTACACGAATCGCGCACAGAAGTATCGCGGTGCTGCTCACCGCGGTGATCGCCCTCCCCGTCGGGGCCGGTAGTGCCTGGGCGGACGGGCCGGTGCCGCCGGCGGCGGGGCCCGCGGAGAGTGAGTTGGTGCCGGGGGTGCCGCCGGGGCCGTATCAGCCGTGGCAGATCGACACGCCCGACCAGGCGCTCCCGCCGAGGGTGTACACGCCTACCGCCGAAGAAGACAGGGTCGAGCCTCGGGACGCCGCCGTGGGGACCTACGCGCTCGTCGAGTACGTGCCGATCGCGGACGCCGTCGCGAAGGTGACCTGCAGCAAGCAGACCGGGCCGTACCAGCGGGGTGTGGAACGGTGGCTGAAGCTGAAGGTGGACGGGAGGCAGTCGCGCGCCGACTGCAAGGCCATCCGTGCCTTTCAAAAGAAGCAGGGCATCAAGCCCGCTATCGGGTTCGCGGGGCCTGTTACCTGGGCGCGTATGCAGCTCCTCGCCGCCAAGAAGAATCCGAACGCCGCCCGGAAGTGTCCGGTGAGCAAGTACCGCGTCGCCTGTGTCGATCTCGACCGGCAGCTCACCTGGGTGCAGAAGGGGAAGAAGGTCGTCTTCGGGCCTGTGCCCATGCGCAGCGGGCGGACCGGGCATGTGACCCGGGGTGGGTGGCACAAGATCTACTGGAAGCACAAGAACCACTGGTCGACGCTCTACAACAGCCCTATGCCGTATGCCCAGTTCTTCGACGGCGGCATCGCCTTCCACGCCGTCTACGGCAGCATCTACACCACTGTCGGCTCCTGGGGCTGCGTCAATCTGCGGCTGGCCGACGCACGCAAGCTCTGGGGTGTCCTCAAGAAGGGCGACCGTGTGTATGTGTGGGGGCACCGGCCCGGAAACTAGGAGGGCTCAGAGGGGGTGTCAGTCCCCTCTGAGACACTGGGGGTGCCATGAATGAGACAGCGACACAGCCCACCGCACCGTTGCGCGCCCGCGCCGAGATCGATCTGGGCGCCCTGCGGGCCAATGTGCGGGCCCTGCGCGCCCTCGCGCCGGGCGCGGCCCTCATGGCCGTCGTGAAGTCCGACGCGTACGGCCACGGGGCGGTGCCCTGCGCGCGTGCCGCCGTGGAGGCGGGGGCCACCTGGCTCGGCACTGCCACGCCCGAAGAGGCGCTTGACCTGCGGGCCCGTGCCGGGCTGCCCGACGGCGTGCGGATCATGTGCTGGCTGTGGACCCCGGGCGGGCCCTGGCGGGAGGCCATCGAGGCCGATCTCGATGTGTCGGTGAGTGGGATGTGGGCCCTGGAGGAGGTCACCGCGGCCGCTCGTGCCGTCGGGCTTCCCGCGCGCGTGCAGCTCAAGGCCGACACCGGGCTCGGGCGTAATGGGTGTCAGCCCGGGGACGACTGGGCCGAGCTCGTCGGGGCCGCCCTGCGCGCGGAGACCGAAGGGCTTCTCCGTATTACCGGGCTCTGGTCTCATTTCGCCTGCGCCGACGAACCCGGGCATCCCTCCATCGACGCTCAACTCGCCCTCTTCCGCGAGATGGTGTCGTACGCGGAGGGGAGGGGCGTGCGGGCTGAGGTGCGGCATATCGCCAACTCGCCTGCCACGCTCACCCGTTCCGACGCGCACTTTGACCTTGTCCGTACCGGCATCGCCGTCTACGGCATCTCGCCCAGTCCTGAGGTGGGGTCCCCGGACGATTTCGGGTTGCGGCCCGTGATGTCGCTGAAGGCGTCCGTCGCGCTCGTGAAGCAGGTGCCCGGCGGGCACGGGGTCAGTTACGGGCATCACTACGTCACCCCGGGCGTGACCACCCTCGGCCTCATCCCCGTCGGTTACGCGGACGGTATTCCGCGGCACGCCTCCGGTACCGGGCCGGTGCTCGTCGGCGGGAAGTGGCGGACGGTCGCGGGGCGGGTCGCCATGGACCAGTTCGTCGTAGACCTGGGTGGGGACGAGCCGGAGGCCGGGGCGGAGGCGATTCTCTTCGGGGCCGGTGACCATGGCGAGCCCACCGCCGAGGACTGGGCGCAGGCCGCCGGCACCATCGCCTACGAGATCGTGACCCGCATCGGAACGCGCGTTCCCCGCGTCTACGTCAATGAGGTCGTCGGTGAGGGCATTGACGAGGTCGGTCCCGAGGACGGCACCAAGGTCGTTCCCGAGGTCATCCCCGGGTATGAGGGAGACGACGTAGCGCAGGGTCTTGACGTGAAGAGGAGCGGCACGTGAGCGAGAGCAGTGCGGAGGCGGTCGCCGCGGTCGCCTCCGCCGCCACGGGGGCGGCCGGGAACTGGCGCAAGGTCACCGGTATCGCCGGTGCCGCGATAGGTGTGATCGCCGCCGGTGCCGCGGCCGGTGTCGCCATAGAGCGGATGACCGTCGGGCGCGGCATGCGGGAGCGGGCCCGGCTCGCGCTCGACTCGACGGGACCGTACGGCTCGCTGCGCGGCACCCCCGGTACGGCACAGGCCGACGACGGCACCGAGCTGTACTACGAGGTCGACGACATCGAGCCGGATGTCGTCGTCACGCCGAAGCGGCGGCGGCTCTTCGGGCGGAAGGCGCCGGCCCCCGTCACCGTCGTCTTCAGTCACGGGTACTGCCTCAACCAGGACTCCTGGCACTTCCAGCGGGCCGCCCTGCGCGGGGTCGTGCGGACCGTGCACTGGGACCAGCGGAGTCATGGGCGTTCCGCGCGCGGAGTCGCGCAGCTGGAAGACGACATGCCGCTCACCATCGACCAGTTGGGGCGCGACCTGAAGGCCGTGATCGACGCGGCCGTGCCCGAGGGGCTCATCGTGCTCGTCGGGCACTCCATGGGCGGCATGACGATGATGGCCCTCGCCGACCAGTACCCCGACCTGATCCGCGACCGGGTCGTCGCCACCGCCTTCGTCGGTACGTCCTCCGGGCGGCTCGGCGAGGTCAACTTCGGGCTGCCCGTCGCCGGGGTCAACGCCGTGCGGCGGGTGCTGCCCGGCGTACTGAAGGCGCTCGGGCAGCAGGCCGCGCTGGTGGAGCGGGGGCGGCGGGCCACCGCCGATCTGTTCGCCGGGATCATCAAGCGGTACTCGTTCGCCTCGCGGGACGTCGATCCGGCGGTCGCGCGGTTCGCCGAGCGGATGATCGAGGGCACGCCGATCGATGTCGTCGCCGAGTTCTACCCGGCGTTCACCGACCACGACAAGACCTCCGCCCTCACCCACTTCAAGGACATGCCGGTGCTCGTGCTCGCCGGGATCGGCGATCTCGTCACGCCCAGCGAGCACAGCGAGGCCATCGCCGACCTGCTGCCGGACGCCGAGCTGGTGCTCGTGCCGGACGCCGGGCACCTGGTCATGCTGGAACACCCGGAAGTGGTAACGGACCGCCTCGCCGACCTGCTCACCCGCGCGGGTGCCGTGCCCGCAGGGGCTACCGTAAGTGGCTATGGAAGCACCAGCAGCACCGCACAACGCGGCTGAGCCCCTCTCCGTAGCGATCACCGTCAACTCCCCCGAGCAGATGCGGGAGTTGGGACGCCGCCTCGCCAAGCTGCTGCGCGCGGGCGACCTCGTGATGCTCACGGGTGAGCTGGGCGCCGGCAAGACGACACTGACCCGGGGACTGGGTGAGGGGCTCGGGGTCCGCGGGGCGGTCACCTCGCCGACCTTCGTGATCGCCCGGGTGCATCCGTCGCTGGGGGGCGGGCCGCCGCTCGTGCACGTCGACGCGTATCGCCTGGGCGGCGGGCTCGACGACATGGAGGATCTCGACCTCGACGTCTCGCTGCCCGAGTCCGTGATCGTCGTGGAGTGGGGCGAGGGCAAGGTCGAGGAGCTGACGGATGACCGGTTGGCGGTTGTGATCCACCGGGCCGTCGGAGACACCACGGATGAAGTACGGCACGTCACCGTCACCGGGCTCGGTGCGCGGTGGGCCGCCGTCGAACTGGGTGTGCTCGGGGCCTGACCGGGCGGTGCGGGTCGTGCGAGTGGTGTGGGTTCCGACAAGGTGTCGGCAAGATGTTGCGTTCGGGGACTCGCGCGTGGTCACATGGTATCCAGTTCGTAGTTAGGTCTACCTAACTACGTCTGCCCCCGGCTCCCAGGAGGCGTCCATGTCGGCTTCAGAGAACCAGCGCGAGCAGGCGCGGCCGTATGCCTTTGCCGGGGTGTCCATGCGGGAGTTGCTGGCGGCGGGGGTTGCGGCGAGGGCTGTTTCTACGCCCCCTCCGGCGCCGGAGGCTCCGCCGGTTGAGTCGCGTAAAGCTGCGTAGTCGTTCGGCTGCGGGTCGGTGGGGGCTGGGCGCGCAGTTCCCCGCGCCCCTTTGGGGGCGCGCTGCCCTACCCCAGTTGACTGCTCAGCGGATCACCACGATCGACTGGCCGATCGTCGCGAACTCCCACATTGCCGCGCCGTCCTCGATCGACTCGCGGATGCCGCCCGACTTCGTCGTGGGGTCGGGTTTGTTCGTCGCCCCGCTGACCGCCGCGCTGAAGCCGATGGCGACTCCGTTCGCGTTGGTGAAGCGGACGACGTGCTGGATGGGGGTGCCGTCGGTGCCGGTGATCGCGTTCGAGCGGGAGGTGACCGGAAAGGTGCCCGTGGGCGGGTCCACCGTGCCGGGGGTGACCTTGAACGTGCGGTTGACCTTGTTGTTCTCGGCGACCAGCCACACCCGGTCGTCGTCCACCGAGTACACGACCCGCTCACCCCTGCCGGACCCGGCGGGCAGCGCGGCGGGGTTCTTCTTGTCGCGCGGTGCCTTCGAGGCGGCGACCGCCGCGGGTGAGGCGCTCGCGCGGGCCGTGTTCCCCAGCCCGGCCGGGACGCTCGCCGACGCCTGATAGGCGAGGAAACCGACCGTGGCGACGGCCGCCACGGTGAGCCCGGCCACGATTCCCGAGCTGCTGCCGGCCATCAGCGCCCACCTCCGCGTCTCATACGTCTACGTCCTGTGACGGTGCCCCGTACGGTCCCGTACGTCCGGTAAGTCCGGTGACCCTAGGTGACCGTAGCAGCCGGGACCGGGCCGACCGGGGCGGCCGTGCTCGCGGCGCCGGAGCCGTAGGCTGTTTGCGTGCTCTTGCTCGCTCTGGATACCGCCACCCCCGCTGTCACCGTCGCCCTGCACGACGGCGAGGCCGTCATCGCCTCGTCGAGTCAGGTGGACGCGCGACGCCACGGTGAGCTGCTGCTCCCGGCCGTCGACCATGTGCTCGCCGACGCGGGGCTCACGCTCGACGCCGTCACGGGAATCGTCGTGGGCATCGGCCCCGGCCCCTACACCGGGCTGCGCGTCGGGCTGATGACCGCCGACACCTTCGGGCTCGCGCTCGGCGTGCCCGTGCACGGTGTGTGCACCCTGGACGGCCTCGCCTACACCGCCGACCTCGACGGCCCCTTCGTCGTGGCCACCGACGCGCGGCGCAAGGAGGTCTACTGGGCGCGCTACGCCGACTCCCGTACGAGGGTGACCGACCCGGCGGTCGACCGGCCCGCCGACATCGCCGACCAGGTGGCCGGGCTGCCCGCCGTCGGCGCGGGCGCGCTGCTCTACCCCGACACCTTCCCCAGCGCGCACGAGCCGGAGCACGTGTCCGCCGCCGCGCTCGCCTCGCTGGCCGCGGAGAGACTCGCGGCGGGCGTCGAACTCCCCGCGCCCCGGCCGCTGTACCTGCGCCGCCCCGACGCCCAGGTGCCCAAGAACTACAAGGTGGTCACCCCCAAGTGACCGAATCCCTGAGCCCTCGGCTGCGCGAGATGCGCTGGTGGGACATCGATCCCGTGCTGGAACTGGAGAAGGACCTCTTCCCCGAGGACGCCTGGTCCCGGGGCATGTTCTGGTCCGAACTGGCGCATGCGCGGGGGGCGGAGGCGACCCGGCGGTACCTCGTGGCCGAGGTGGACGGTGAGGAGACCGACAGCGGCGTCCGGGTCATCGGCTACGCGGGCCTCGCCACCACCGGCGACCAAGCCGACATCCAGACCATCGCCGTCGCCCGCGACCACTGGGGCACCGGACTCGGCTCCACCCTGCTGACCGAACTCCTCACCGCGGCAAGCGAGTTCGAGTGCGCCGAGGTCATGCTCGAATGCCGCGTCGACAACGTTCGCGCGCAGAAGCTGTACGAGCGCTTCGGCTTCGCCCCGATCGGTTTCCGGCGCGGTTACTACCAGCCGGGCAACGTCGACGCCCTGGTGATGCGCCTGACCGACCCGTCAACTTCCGTACAAGGAACCGAGATCAATGGCTGACTCACGCGACGAGCCTCTCGTCCTGGGCATCGAGACCTCCTGCGACGAGACCGGCGTCGGCATCGTCCGCGGCACCACCCTCCTGGCGGACGCGGTCGCGTCCAGCGTCGACGAGCACGCCCGCTTCGGCGGGGTCGTACCGGAAGTGGCGTCCCGCGCCCACCTGGAGGCGATGGTCCCGACGATCCAGCGCGCGCTGAAGGACGCGGGGGTGAGCGCGCGGGACCTCGACGGCATCGCGGTCACGGCCGGGCCCGGCCTCGCCGGCGCGCTGTTGGTCGGTGTCTCGGCGGCGAAGGCGTACGCCTACGCGCTCGGCAAGCCGCTCTACGGCGTGAACCACCTCGCCTCCCACATCTGTGTGGACCAGCTGGAACACGGCCCGCTGCCGGAACCGACGATGGCGCTGCTCGTGTCCGGCGGTCACTCCTCCCTCCTCCTCTCCTCGGACATCACCTCGGACGTACGGCCGCTGGGCGCGACGATCGACGACGCGGCGGGCGAGGCCTTCGACAAGATCGCCCGCGTCCTGAACCTCGGCTTCCCGGGCGGGCCGGTCATCGACCGGTACGCGAAGGAGGGCGACCCCACCGCGATCACCTTCCCGCGCGGACTGACCGGGCCGCGCGACCCGGCGTACGACTTCTCCTTCTCCGGGCTGAAGACGTCCGTGGCCCGCTGGATCGAGGCGAAGCGGGCGGCGGGGGAGGACGTGCCGGTGCGCGATGTGTCGGCGTCCTTCCAGGAGGCCGTCGTCGACGTCCTGACCCGCAAGGCCGTGCGGGCCTGCAAGGACGAGGGCGTCGACCATCTGATGATCGGCGGCGGTGTCGCCGCGAACTCCCGCCTGCGGGCCCTGGCGGCGGAGCGTTGCGAGGCGGCCGGTATCCGCCTCCGCGTCCCGCGCCCGAAGCTGTGCACGGACAACGGCGCGATGGTCGCCGCCCTGGGCGCGGAGATGGTGGCGCGGAACCGGGTCCCCTCGGACTGGGATCTCTCGGCGGACTCGTCCCTGCCGGTGACGGACCCGCATGTGCCAGGTCACTCCCACGATCACGTGCACGAGGTCAGCAAGGAGAACCTGTACTCGTGACGACGGTCGTGTTGATGTGGGAGGCGCGGGCGGTCCCGGGGCGGGGGGCCGAACTCCTCGCCTGGGCGCGGGCCCAGACCCTCCCGGCCGAGCCGTTGCGCCGGGAGTTCCTGCGCGCGCCTCAGGACCGGGTTCTCGTCATCACGTGGTGGGACGCGGAGTACGATGCCGAACTGCCTGAACTTCCTGAGCCTGGTGGGGAGTTGGTGGCTCGGGCGGTGCATCGGTGGCGGTTCGAGTCGGTGGACGAGTAGCAGCGGCTCTGCTGAAGTAGGGTCACGGCCACAGACCCTCGGGAGGCTCTTCTTGAAGCGTGTGGTCCTGTCCTTCGGTCTCATGGCCGTGGCCATGACGATCACGTCCCTCCTCACCGATCACGCGTTGCCGCCGCTGCTGGAGGTCGTGACGTTCCTGGTCATGGCGTTCGCGCTGCTCGGCGTGGGGACACTGATACAGGCGAGTCGGCGTAAGGCCAGGAGGTAGCGCCTGAGGACGGCTGGGGGCGTCACTCACCGAGGCCGACCTCGCACCGCAACCGCCGCTCCGCCCCCACCGCCCGCACGGGACCCGTCAGCGTCAGCCGCGTCGTGTGCCGCACGTCCGCGCTCGAAGCCCCCAACCTCAGTTCCAGTACGCCCGGTTCGACCACCCGGCGTCCCGAGCGGTTCGTGAACGCCGACAGGTCCGCGTGGAAGTGGAAGGTCACGCGGGACGCCTCGCCGGGGGTCAACTCCAGTCGCTGGTAAGCGATCAGGCGGACGTCCGGGCGGGTCACCGAGGCCACCGGGTCGTGCAGGTACAGCTGGACGACCTCCGTGCCGGTGCGGTCGCCGGTGTTGCGGACGGTGAGGGTCAGGTCGTAGGAGCCGTCCGTGGTGATCTCCGGGTCCGGCCGCGACTCCGCCGCCTCCCACGCGAAGCTCGTGTACGAGCGGCCGTGGCCGAAGGGGTACAGCGGGGTCGGGTCCAGGCTGCTGACCTCGTCGGCCAGGCCCAGCGGGGGTTGGAGGTAGGTCCACGGTTGGCCGCCGGGGGCGTGCGGGACGCTCACCGGGAGGCGGCCGGACGGGTTCACTCGGCCGGAGAGGACTCCCGTCACCGCCGGGCCGCCCTCCTCGCCCGGGAAGAACGCCTGGACCACCGCGCCCAGTCGGCCGTGCCAACGGCCCAGCGCGTAAGGGCGGCCGGTCAGCAGGACCAGGACCACCGGGACGCCCGTCGAGACCAGTGCGTCCAGCAAGTCGGCTTGTACGCCGGGCAGTTGGAGGTCAGCCACATCGCAGCCCTCGCCCGACGTGCCGCGTCCGAACAGGCCCGCCCGGTCACCGAGTACCGCCACGCACACGTCCGCCTCCGCCGCCCGCGCCACCGCCTCCTCGAAACCGGAGGTGTCCGGGTCCGAGACGTCGCACCCCTCCGCGAACGTCACCTTGGCGTCCGGGAGTTCGGCCCGCAGGGACTCCAACAGCGTGGGGATCTCGATGCCCATCGGCACCTCGGGGTGGTGCGTGCCCACGTGGGACGGGAAGGAGTAGCAGCCGAGCATCGCCAGCGCGTCCGCCGCCCTCGGGCCCACCACCGCGATCCGCGCGTCCGGCGTCAGCGGCAGCAGTCCGTCCGGGTTGTCCAGCAACACCACTGATTTCTCGGCCAGTTGGCGGGCCAGGGCTCGGTTCGCCGTCGAGTCCAGGTCGATCCGCCCGGTCGGCTCCGGAGACCAGTCCTCGTCCAGGAGTCCCAACTCGGCCTTCTGCAACAGCACTCGACGCGCCGCCCGGTCGACCAGCGACTCCGGGATCTCACCCGCCCGCACCGCCTCCACCAGCGGTTTGCCGTAGCACTTCAGCGTCGGAAGCTCTACGTCGATGCCCGCCTCCAGCGCCGCCTGCGCAGCCTGTGCCGGGCTGCCCGCCACCCGGTGGAGCGTCTCCAGGAAGCCGATGCCGAAGTAGTCGGCGACGACTGTTCCCGTGAACCCCCAGTCCTCGCGCAGGAGTTGGGTCAGCAGCGCGGGGTCCGCCGACGCCGGGACGCCGTCCGTCTCGTTGTACGCCGCCATCACCGAGCGTGCGCCGCCCTCCCGCAGCGCCATCTCGAACGGCGGCAGGGTCACGTCCGCGAACTCCCGTACCCCGGCCCGCACCGGGGCCAGGTTCCGCGCGCCCACCGAGGACGCGTACCCGGCGAAGTGCTTCAGCGTCGCGATGATCCCGGCCGACTCCAGGCCCCGGACATAGGCCGTACCGATCGTGCCGACCAGGTACGGGTCCTCGCCGATCGTCTCCTCCACCCGGCCCCAGCGCGGATCACGTACGACGTCCAGGACCGGGGCGAGGCCCTGGTGGACGCCGGCCGCGCGCAGGTCGGCGCCGATGTGCCGGGCCATCTCCTCGACCAGCTCCGGGTCGAAGCTGGCGCCCCAGGCCAGCGGCACCGGGTACGCCGTCGCACCCCACGCCGTGAAGCCCGCCAGGCACTCCTCGTGGGCGACCGCCGGGATGCCGAAGCGGCCCGCCGCCGCGATCCTGCGCTGCGCGCGGGACAGCGCCTGCGCGCCCAACTCCGGGTCCACCGGCGCCGTACCGAAGGAACGGGTGAGCTGGCCCAGCCCCCGGGTGATCAGCTCGTCCCAGTCGTAGTCGGAGGTCATCTCGCGCTGGAGCGGGGCGACTCCGTCGCCGTCCGTCGCGGCGCCCACCCAGACGCCGTAGAGCTGGGCGGTCTTCTCCTCCAGGGTCATCCGGGCGAGCAGGTCGTCGACGCGGGCGGCGGCGGGCAGGGCGGGGTCGCGCCAGGGGGCGGTGGTCATGAAACTCCTGTCGGAAAAGGTGAGTTGACGGAGCAGCTCACTTGCCGCCCACGCCCATCAGGCCGCCGACCAGGGCGCGCCGGGCCACCAGGTAGACGGCGAAGATCGGGATGCCGGAGAGGACGACCGAGGCGAGCAGGGCCGGGATGTTCACGCCGAACTGGCTGACGTAGTTGAAGAGTCCGAGGGTGAGGACCCTCGGTCCGTCGGACTGGGTGAAGATCAGCGGGAAGAGGAAGCCGTTCCAGGCCTGGAGCGCCGCGTAGACCACGACCGTGCTGATACCGCCCTTGGTCATCGGGATGACCAGCTGGAACAGCATCCGTGTCGCCGACGCGCCGTCGAGCGCCATCGCCTCGTACAGGTCCTCCGAGATGTCCCGCAGCGTGCCGGTCAGGATCAGCACGGAGACCGGCATCGCGAACGCCGCCGTCGGGAGGATGACCGCCAACAGGCTGTCGTACAGGTCGAGTTTGGCGATCATCAGGTAGAGGGGGACCACTACCGCTTGCGCCGGGATCGCCACCCCGAGCAGGAACAGGCGGAAGGCCGCGCTCGACCAGACCGTGCGGGTGCGTACGGCCACGTAGGCCAGTGGGACGCACAGGACCAGGACGATTCCTACGACCGCCGCCGCCACCAGTGCCGTGTTGGCGAGGAAGTGGCCGAAGCCGTTGTGCAGGACGGTGTTGTAGTTGGCGAAGGTCGGATCGGTGGGCGGCTTCAGGGCGTTGTTGCCCAGGGCCTTGTCCTGGCGGGTGAGTGAGGCCGAGATCATCGCGTAGATCGGGACGATGACGACCGCGAGCCAGAGGAGGGAGCCGAGGCCTGCTACGGGGTTGGGGCGCCTGCTCCAGTGGCGGCGCCTGCGGATGCGCGGGGGTTCCACCGGCTCCTCCGCCGCCTGCGCCGGACGCGGCAACGTGTCGTGTGACACTCCGTCACATCCCTTCGCGGGTACTGCGCATGGCGCCGAAACCGGTGAGCCTGACGAGAACGAGGGAGAGCGCGGTGGCGATGACGACCAGGAAGGTCGCTATCGCGCTCGCGTAGCCGAAGTCGTAGCTCTTGAAGCCGGCTTCGTACATCAGGTACGGCAGGATCGCCGTGTCCGTGCCGGGGCCGCCCTGGGTGAGGATCAGGACGGTCTCGAAGTAGGTGAGCGAGCCGACGATCATCAGCACGCTGGAGGTCGTCGCCGTGTTGCGGAGTTGAGGCAACGTGATCGAGAAGAACTGCCGGTAGCGGCCGGCGCCGTCAATTGCCGCCGCCTGGTAGAGCACTTCGGGGATCTGACGTGCCCCGCCCTGGTAGATCAGCGTGTGGAAGGGGATGAACTGCCAGCCCCCGACGAACACGATCGCGAGGAACGCCCCGCTCGTCGAGCCCAGCGTGTCCTGGTGGATGACGCCGAAGTTCGGGTCGAGGAGTGCGTAGAAGAGCAATGCGATGGCGGTCGAGGAGAGCAGGAACGGCACGAAGAAGATCGCGGAGAGGACGGCCCGGTTGCGCTGGCGCCCGGCCGCCCAAACGCCGAGCAGGAGAGACACGACCGTCTGGAACGCCCAGCTGGTCACTGTCAACAGGACGGTGACGGTGAGGGATTGGGTGAGTCGATCGTCGTGCAGCAACTTCTGCCAGTTGGCGAGGCCGACCGGTTTCGGATCACCGAGCCCGTTCCACTTGGTGAAGGAGAGGTACACGGCCAGCACCATGGGGGCGACGGCGAAGAAGACGAAGAAGAGAACCCCGGGCACAGCCCACACGACGTGAGGCGAATTCCGGTTCACTGATGACTTCCGCTGAACTGGAGCGCCCCGAAAGGGGCGCGGGGAACTGCGCGACCAGCCACTACGAACCGGCACCCGACGAACCACCCCACCCGCGGAGCGCTCGCTCACTTCAACCCCTTGAGCGCCGACACGAACTGCGCCGGCGAACTCTTCCCCACGAACAGCTTGTTGATCTCGGTCAGCATCGGCGTAGACACATCCGGGTCCACCGCCTGATCCCAGCTCAACGTGAACGCGGGTGCCTGCTGCACGAGTTGGTACTGGAATTTGGCGAACTCCGGGTTGGGCGAGGAGTTCAGCAACTTCTCCGCGTTCGACGTAGTCGGAATGTCCCCGTTGGCCACCAGATCCTTCGCGTACGCCTCCGACGCACAGTCCCGGAGGAACGCGATCGCCGCGTCCTTGTTACCCGTACGGGCGTTCACGGACCAGTAGTTGGTGGGGTTCCCGACCACGTTACGGATATCGCCGGCGCCACCTTCGTACTTCGGAAACGCGAACCACCCGAGGTTCTTCTTGGCGAAGTCGGGAAACTTCCCGAGCTGCGTCGAGTACTCCCACGAGCCCATCAGATGCATCGCCGCCTTGCCCTTGGCGAAGACCGCGGGCGCCCCACCGTTGACGTACGACACAGAGCTGAACCCCTTGCCGAACGCGCCGTCGTCGATGAGCTGCTTGACCGTCTCGGCGGCCTTGAGGACGGCCGGGTCGCCCCAGCCGGACGCGTCGCCGTTCTTGATCTTGTCGAAGACCCCGGGACCGCCGATGCGGTCGACCAGGTACTCCAGCCACATCAGCTCGGGCCAGATGTCGGCGCCGCCGAGCGCGAACGGGGTGATGTTCGCGGCCTTCAGCTTCTTGTTGAGGTCGAGCAACCCGGCCCAGGTGGTGGGCGGTTGGAGCTTGTGCGCGGCGAAGACCGACTTGTTGTAGAAGAGGATCACCGGCTGCATGCCGCGCATCGGTATGCCGTAGTTCTTGCCCTTGAGCGCGCCCGCCGCGAGCACCGAGGGCAGGAAGCCGTCCTTGAGGACCGGGTCGCTCTTGATGGTGTCGGTGAGGTCGACCAGTTGGTCCGCCTCCTGGTACGCCTTGATCGAGCCGCCGCCCCAGTTGAAGAAGACGTCCGGCGCGTTCGGGGAGCCCATCGCCGTGCGCAGCTTGGCCGGGTAGTCCGTGCCGGGCACCTTCTCCAGCTTGATCTTGCCCTTGGCCTTCTTGGCCGCCGCCGACGCGTTGAACCGGGTGACGGCCTTGACCTGCACCTTCGTCGCGTCGTCGCCGTAGACGAAGGCGGTGACCGTGCTGCTGCCGCCGGTGTTGTCACTGGAGCCGCAGGCCGTGAGCCCGGTGGTGAGCAGGGTGGTGGCACCGGCGCCGAGCACCCAGCGCCTGCTGAACGTACGCCCGCCGTTGGACGTGTTGGGCTCCATGGACAGCACCTCTCGTGCGAATGTTTCGAGCCGTTCTACGAATGTTCCGGGAACCTAAGACGCGCGAGGGGGTTCGTCAAGAGGTCGCGCAGGGATACGATCGCCGCCATGACAGCCCCGGATTCCGCCGAAACCCAGACAGCGGGTCGGCCGACCCAGACCGCCACGCTCGCCGAGATCGCCCGCGAGGCCGGAGTGTCGGCTCCGACTGTTTCGAAGGTCCTCAACGGCCGCGCCGACGTCGCCCCCGCGACCCGCACCCGCGTCGAGGACCTGCTGCGCGTCTACGGCTACCGGCGCCGCCGCGCCGAGGCGACCCGCTCCCCGCTGATCGACCTGGTCTTCCACGAGCTGGAGAGCGCCTGGGCGATGGAGGTCATCCGGGGCGTGGAGAACGTGGCGCGCGACTCCGGGCTGAGCGTGGTGCTCAGCGAGAGCGCGGGGCGGCTGACACCGGGCCGGACCTGGGCCGACCAGGTCGCCGCCCGCCGCCCGCACGGCGTGATCCTCGTCCTCTCCGGGCTCGACGAGTCCCAGCGGGCGCTGCTCACCAGCCGTTCCATCCCGTTCGTGGTGATGGACCCGGCCGGCGACCCGGGCGCCGACGTGCCCTCCATCGGCGCCACCAACTGGCAGGGCGGGCTCGCCGCCACCCGGCACCTGGTCGAGCTGGGCCACACCCGGATCGGCGCCATCAGCGGACCGTCCCGAATGATGTGCAGCCGCGCCCGCGTCGACGGATACCGGGCCGCGCTGGAGACGGCCGGGGTACCGGTCGACCCCTCGCTGATCACCACCGGCGACTTCCACCACGAGGCCGGTTACCGGCTCGGGCTCGAACTGCTGCGCCGCCCGGACCGGCCCACCGCCGTCTTCGCCGGCAACGACCTCCAGGCACTCGGTCTGTACGAGGCCGCGCGTGAACTCGGGCTGCGCATCCCGGAGGACCTGAGCGTGGTCGGCTTCGACGATCTGCCGGTGGCGCGCTGGGTGGGCCCGCCGCTGACGACCGTACGACAGCCCCTGACCGAGATGGCCGAGGCGGCGGCGAAGCTGGTGCTCGACCTCGGGCGCGAGCAGGAGTCCTCGGCGGCACGGCGGGTGGAGCTGGCGACGAGCCTCGTGGTGCGGAGCAGTACGGCACCGCCGGCTTCGGGGAAGTGACGTGCGCGGTACGGCGGCGCCGACATCCCTGGTTCCGTGATGTGCGCGGCCGGAAGGCGACGCGGCGGTGACGTGCGTGGCCGGAAGATGACGTATTGACGAGTGGGGTGAGTCGCCCCACACTCCTCCGAAGCCAATCGGTTGCACAACCGAAACTTTCGGAGGCACCCGCATGAGATCTCTGAGAACCGGCTTGTCCCTGGCGGCTCTGTTCACCGGCGCCGTCATGCTCTTCGCGGCACCCGCCGCGCACGCCGCCGACACCCCGCTGCGCGACCTCGCCGCCGCGAAGGGCAAAGTCATCGGCACCGCGGTCACCGGCTCCAAACTCACCGGCACGTACGGCGACATCGCCGGCGCCCAGTTCAGCTCGCTCACCCCCGGCAACGCCATGAAGTGGGGGACCGTCGAGCCGACCCAGGGCAGCTTCAACTGGTCGGAGGCGGACCAGATCGTCGCCTTCGCGCAGGCCCACAACCAGCAGGTGCGCGGCCACACCCTGGTCTGGCACAGCCAGAACCCGAGCTGGCTGACGAACGGCACGTGGACGTCGGCCCAGCTGAGCAGCCTGCTGCAGAACCACATCAGTACCGAAGTCGGCCGCTACAAGGGCGAGATCACCGCCTGGGACGTGGTGAACGAGCCCTTCAACGAGGACGGCACCTACCGCTCGACGCTCTGGTACAACGGCCTCGGCGCCAACTACATGGCGCAGGCGCTGACTTGGGCGCACGCGGCCGACCCGGCCGCCAAGCTGTACATCAACGACTACAACGTCGAGGGTGTCAACGCGAAGTCCACCGCCCTCTACAACCTGGTCAAGTCCCTGAAGGCGGCGGGCGTCCCGATCGACGGGGTCGGCCTCCAGGCCCACCTCATCCTCGGCCAGGTCCCGGCCACCCTCCAGCAGAACATCCAGCGCTTCGCCGACCTGGGCGTGGACGTGGCGATCACCGAACTCGACGTACGGATGGCACTCCCGGCGGACAGCACGAAACTCGCCCAGCAGAAGGCCGACTTCAAGAGCGTCATGGCCGCCTGCGTAGCGGTGACACGCTGCGTGAACGTCACCGTCTGGGGCTTCACCGACTCCGACTCGTGGGTGCCGAGCACCTTCCCGGGCTACGGGGTGGCGACGCCGTACGACGAGAACTACGCGCCGAAACCGGCGTACTACGGCATCTCGGAGGCGCTCGGCGGCACGACCACGACCCCGCCGCCGACGAACGGGGCGTGCTCGGCGGCGTACGGCGTGACGAGCCAGTGGAACGCCGGGTTCACGGGGCAGGTGACGATCGCCTGTTCCGGGGCCTCGCTGTCGTCCTGGAAGGCGAGTTGGACGTACGGCGCCGGCCAGCAGCTCACCCAGGCCTGGAACGCGACCTGCACCCAGTCGGGCACGGCCGTGAGTTGTGCGAACGCGACCTACAACGGGACTGTCCCGGACGGGGGTTCGGTGACGTTCGGGTTCAACGCGTCCTGGAGCGGAAGCAACCCCGTGCCGGTGGTGACTCTGGGATGAGGGAGGCGCTGGGAGGGGCGAGGGGAGCGCGGGGGAGTGAAGCGGGGCTGAGAAGCGTGAAATTTTCCATAGAAAACCGTCTCAGGACGCCTCCCCTAACTTTCTCCTAATAATTCGGACTTACGTTCCTCCCCGTGACGGACAAAGAGAACGTTGACGAGGACAGACGCGTGGGCCGGCGATCACGAGTGCTGAAGATCGCCGGCCTCACTCTGGCCGGCGCCCTCGTCCTGGGCGTCGCCACGGCCGGCTGGGCCTACTGGCACCTCAACAGCAACATCAAGAGCGTCGACATCGACAGCGCGCTCGGCGCCAACCGCCCCGCGAAGGCGGTGACCACACCGTCCGCCGCCGCGTCCGCGTCCGCCGCCCCCGTGCCGACCGGCTCCCTGAACATCCTGGTCCTCGGCTCGGACTCGCGCAGCGGCAAGGAGAACCAGGCACTCGGCGGCGGCAGCAGCTCCGGCGCCCGCTCCGACACGGCGATGGTCGTCCACCTCGACGCGGGCCGTACGAAGGCCACGATCGTCAGCATCCCGCGCGACACCCTCGTCACGCGCCCGTCCTGCCCGCTGTCGTCGGGGGGTTCGACGTCGGTGGCGTACAGCGCGATGTTCAACACCGCGTACTCGGTGGGCGGGCCGGTCTGCGCGGTCAAGACGGTCGAGTCGATCACGGACGTCCGCATGGACCACTACATAGAGATCGACTTCGCGGGCTTCGCGAAGCTGGTCAACGCGCTCGGCGGCGTCACGGTCACCACGACCCAGGACATCAACGACGACGACAGCCACCTGCACCTCAAGAAGGGCACCCACCACCTCAACGGCACGCAGGCCCTGGCCCTCGCCCGCACCCGCCACGGCATAGGCGACGGCAGCGACCTCGGCCGAATAGGCCTCCAACAGATGCTGGTGAAGGCCCTGTTGACCCAGATCGCCTCCCACGACCTCCTCACCGACCCCACCAAGCTCTACGAGGTCACCGACGCGGTCACCGACAGCCTCACCACCGACACCGGCCTCGACTCCCTGAGCGAACTCATCAGCCTCGGCCAGAGCCTGAAGGGCCTGTCGGCGGACGCGGTGACGACGGTGACGATGCCGAACGTCACGGCACCGTCCGATCCGAACCGGGTGGTGGCGAAGGAGCCGGCGGCGAGTGATCTGTGGGAGTCGCTGCGCTGACCTACGGGATCGCTGCGCTGACCTGCGGAAACAGGCGGGCAAAAGAATCTTCGGGGAATTCCGGCGAGTGTGTCGATCCGGGCGCCCGTCGTTCGACGCATGGTTGAAAGGCCGGGAAGGACCCGGCCCGAGTCCCACCCGAGGAGTCACCATGCCCCGCTACCTCTCCCTCGTACAGATCGACGAGAAGACCGCCCCCTCCGAGGGCCCCAGCCCCGAGCTGATGCAGCGCATGGGCGAGCTGATCGAGGAGATCACCAAGGCCGGCGTGATGCTCGACACCGCGGGCCTCACCCCGACCGCGCAGGGCGCCCGCGTGCACTGGGAGGGCGGCAAGATCTCCGTGACCGACGGCCCCTTCACCGAGTCCAAGGAGGTCGTCGGCGGCTACGCGCTCATGCAGTGCAAGGACATGGCCGAGGCGATCGAGTGGACGAAGCGGTTCCTGAAGGTGCACGAGGAGTTCTGGACCGTGACGTGCGAGGTGCGGGAGATCGCGGAGGGCTGAGGGTTCCCCGGCCTGCCGACCTTCCTTGGCCTCCCGGCCTTCCTTGGTCTGAGGCCGTCAGGGGTGTTGCATGGTGGGCTGTGACCTCGGAATCGCAGCCCACCCCCGACCCGCACGGCAGCGCCACGGACCCGCGCGGCACCATCGAGACCGTCTTCCGCATCGAGTCCCCCCGCATCATCGCCGCCGTGGCACGCACAGTCCGCGACGTCGGTATCGCCGAGGAACTCGCGCAGGACGCGCTGGTCGCCGCGTTGGAGCAGTGGCCGAGGGACGGTGTGCCCGACAACCCGGGCGCCTGGCTCATGGCCACCGCCAGGCACCGCGCCGTCGACCTGATCCGGCGCCGGGAGAACTACGCCCGCAAGCTCCAGGAGATCGGCCGCACCCTGGAGACGACGGCCCCGCCCGAGGAACCCTCCGCCCCCGACGACATCGACGACGACCTCCTGCGCCTGGTCTTCACCACCTGCCACCCGGTCCTCTCCGCCGAGGCCCGCACCGCCCTCACCCTGCGCCTCCTCGGTGGCCTGACCACCCCCGAGATCGCCCGCGCCTTCCTCGCCCCCGAGCCGACGATCGCCCAGCGCATCGTCCGCGCCAAACGCACCCTGGCCACCAAGAACGTCGCCTTCGAGGTCCCCTACGGCCCCGACCGCGAGGCCCGCCTCGGCTCCGTCCTGGACGTCATCTACCTCATCTTCAACGAGGGTTACGCGGCGACGGCGGGCGACGACTGGCTCCGCCCGAGCCTCTGCGAGGACGCGCTCCGCCTGGCCCGTCTCCTGGCCGGCCTGATGCCGAAGGAACCCGAAGTGCACGCCCTGGCCTCCCTGTTGGAGTTCCAGGCCTCGCGCTCGGCCGCCCGCACCGCCCCGAACGGCGACCCCGTCCTCCTCAAGGACCAGAACCGCCGCCGCTGGAACCGCCTGCTCATCGCCCGCGGCATCACCGCCCTGGGCCGCGCGGACACCACGTCCACCGGCGCCCCCGGCCCCTACGCCCTCCAGGCCGCCATCGCCGCCTGCCACGCCCACGCGTACACCTACGACGAGACCGACTGGCGGACGATCGCGACCCTGTACGGCCTCCTCGCCGTCCGATCCCCTTCTCCAGTGGTCGAGTTGAACCGCGCGGTGGCCGTCTCGATGGCGGAGGGCCCGGCCCCGGCACTGGCCATCGTCGACACCCTCGCCACCGAACCCGCCCTGCGCGACTACCACTTGCTCCCGAGTGTCCGCGGCGACCTGCTCCTCCGCCTGGGCCGTACGACGGAGGCGAAGGCTGAGTTCGTACGAGCGGCTTCGCTGGCCCGCAACGAACGCGAACGCCAACTCCTGCTGCACCGGGCGGCGGAGGCGTCGTAGCCCGGTCATGGCGCGGTCGTAGCGCAAAGGGGGTCCATGGACAGGTGCCTGGTGCCGGAATTCGACGGGGCGTCACATGGCCGGGGAACTCGGGGGAGAAGATCCGGCTCCAGTTCGACGCGGACCTGCGGTTGAGGGAGCAGGAGTGGACGGATGATCTCCTACGCCTACGGCCTCGCCTATGCGGCAAGCCTTCGCGCCCGAGTCCATGTCCTCCCCGACCACACCATCGAGCCCCTCCCCTGGCGGAGAGTTCAGACAGGCCGCCCGATCAACATAGTTGGCGCCCCCGCCACCCGAGTGAGGAACACCGTCGCCGAGTTGGGCCCCTGAGGCTTCACCTTCCGCCGCAGCTCCTCCGGTTCGACGGCCGACCCCCGTTTCTTCACGGTGAGTACGCCCACCTCCCGCTCCCGCAACAGCGCCTTCAACTTCTTGACGCCGAAGGGGAGTTGATCAGTGATCTCATAGGCGGAGGCGTACGGAGTCGGCCGTAGCTCGTCCGCTGTCACATAGGCGATGGTCTCGTCGACGAGTCCGCCCCCGACCTCCTCCGCCACCTCGGCGACGAGATGGGCGCGGATGACGGCGCCGTCGGGTTCGTACAAGTACCGCCCCACGGGACGGACTTCAGGGTCCGGCAGCCCGCGCCCGTGCAGAACTCGCGGACCCGGCAGGAGAGTTGCCCGCACCGCCCCCGGCCGCACTCCTGTCCCGAACCACAGCACAGCCTCCTTCACGTCACCCCCGTCCGAGATCCACTCCGCCTCGGCCGCCGCCGGGATCGCCTCGTGCGGTACCCCGGGTGCGATCTTCAGCGCGGCGAGCGGGGCCGTCGTAGCGGCGCCGACGGCCCAGGACAACGGCGGCGAGTACGCCTCGGGATCGAAGATGCGCCCCCGCCCGCCCCGCCGCGCGGGATCGACGAACACGGCGTCGTACGCGGACGTGTCCACCTCCGTCACATCCGCTTCCCGTACCTCGATCAGGTCGGTCAGTCCCAGCGCCTCCGCGTTGGCCCGTGCGACAGCGACCGTCAGCGGATCGCGGTCCACGGCCAGTACCCGCACCCCCGCCCGCGCCAGCGCGATCGCGTCGCCGCCGATTCCGCAGCAGAGGTCGGCGACGGAGGTCACGCCCAGGTCCAGCAGCCGGCCGGCGCGGTACGTGGCGACGCTCGCCCGGGTCGACTGTTCGAAGCCGTTCGGGGTGAAGAACATCCGGTCGGCGTCCTCGGGCGTGAATTTCGCCGCCGCCGCACGTTGCCGCAGCCGGGTCTGGCCGAGGGCCGCCGAGACGAGGTCGGCGGGGTGTTCGCGGCGCAGGCGGGTGGCGACGGCGAGTTCCTTGGCCGGGTCGGTGCCGCGGACCTCGTCGAGGAGGGCGCGGCCCTCGGGGGTGAGCAGGGCGGCGAAGGCGAGTACGGGGTCGTTCACCGGGTCATTGTGGGCCAGTCGGTGGACGGTGTGCCTCCGGTGGCGGTGTCTTGGAGGTGTCGGCACGGGATCGTGGCCGGGGCCTGAAAGGATCCGACCCCATGCGAGTAGTCGTACAAAATGACATCAATCGGGCGTACGGGAATCGGGGGATCCGGGGTCGGAGGACGGGCGCCCGTGGCGCGCTCGCCGCCCTGGCCCTCGCCGCCCTCGTCTCCGGCTGCACCCAGCCCGGCTCGGGCGCGGCCGTCCACCCGGCGCAGGGCGCGCAGCCGCTGCACGCGCCCCCGGCCCGCGCGCTGGACTCCTACGCGACCAAGTTGCGCGCCGCGTACGCCGCCCGGGTCGCCGCCGCGAAGCGCTGGGGGCTGGCGAAGGTGCCGCTCACGGCGCCGCCGGCCCCGGCGCCCAAGCCGGAGATCACCGCGCGCAAGGGCTTCGAGGTGGACGACCAGGAGGAGCTGAACCTCCCGCCGGTCTTCACGACGATCCCCACGAAACAGAAGATCGTCTTCCTCACCATCGACGACGGCGAGAACAAGGACCCTGCGTTCCTGCGGATGATGAGCGACCTGAAGCTCCCGTACACGGCCTTCCTCAGCAACTACCTGGTGAAGGACGACTACGGCTACTTCCGGAAGATGCAGGCCCAGGGGCACACGGTCAACAACCACACCCTCACGCACCCGTACCTGCCGGGGCTGTCCTACGCCGAGCAGAAGCGCGAGATCTGCGGCATGCAGGACATCATGAAGAAGCAGTTCGGCAAGGCCCCGACGGTCTTCCGGCCGCCGTACGGGAACTACAACCACGACACCCTCGTCGCCGCGAAGTCCTGTGGCATCAAGTACGCCCCGATCTGGGACGAGGAGGTGTACGTCGACCACTGGGAGTACCGCGAGGACGACCGGTCCCTGCACCCCGGCGACATCGTCCTGACGCACTTCCGGGGCCGTGCGGACTGGAAGGGCACGATGGTCGACGACATGCGCCGCTTCCTGGGCAAGGTCACGGCCGAGGGCTATGCGGTGGCCCGCCTGGAGGACTACCTGTGAGGCGGGCGGGCCGTCTGCGGGTACCGGTGGCCGTCGCCCTGGCGGCCGCCCTCCTCACCGGTTGCGCCCAGTCCGTCGACCCCATCGAACGGCTCGGCAAGAAGGCCGCCCAACGCGTCCACTCGCACGGCCCGTCCCACGAACAGCCGTACCGCCACTGGGGTTTGACGGCCCCGCTGGCCCCCGCCCCGAAACCGGCCCCCCGTCCCGCCGCCCGCTCGGCGGGTCCGGGCCTCCCACCCGTCGTGGACCACGTCCGCACCCGCGACAAGGTCGTCTTCCTGACCTACGACGACGCGGGTGCGCGCCGCGACCCCAGGTTCGCCGACATGGTCCGCGAACTACGGCTCCCGGTCACCATGTTCCGAACGGCACCGGAGCACGGCCACTTCACCGGCCTGCCCTACGCCGCCCAGCGCACCGAGATCTGCGGCCACCGGCCCCGCCCCAGGTCCCGTCTGCTCCGGCCCCCCTACGGCACGTACGACACGACGACCCTCCGGGCCGCCGCCGACTGCGGAGTCTCCGCCCTGGTCCTGTGGCGAGCCTCCACGACGACCGGCCCGCTGACCTATGCCCACGGCGACCACCACCTCGCCCCGGGCGACATCGTCCGCGTCGGTCCGACCCCGGCCGACAGCACGGCACGGCTGCTGCGCGGCATCCAGGGGCGGGGCCTGACGGTGGGCCGCTTGGAGGACTACCTCTAGCCCAACGCCTTCGGGGTGACTTCAAAATTCTGGTTCAGCGCCGCGGGCATTGGCACTCCGCTTGACCGAGTGCTAATCGCAGTCATAGTCTCAGACCTGGCACTCCCCCCTGGAGAGTGCCAATAGCGACGGGCAGGTCCGGCACCCGCGACGACGGATCGACCTGGTCGCCACCTCAGACAGTTAACCCCGTGAGATCTCCGAAGGGGGAGGTCGGATCGTGACGACCACCAGCTCCAAGGTTGCCATCAAGCCGCTTGAGGACCGCATTGTGGTCCAGCCGCTCGACGCCGAGCAGACCACGGCCTCTGGCCTGGTCATCCCGGACACGGCCAAGGAGAAGCCCCAGGAGGGCGTCGTCCTGGCCGTGGGCCCGGGTCGCTTCGAGAACGGCGAGCGCCTGCCGCTCGACGTCAAGACCGGCGACATCGTGCTGTACAGCAAGTACGGCGGCACCGAAGTGAAGTACAGCGGCGAGGAATACCTCGTCCTCTCGGCCCGCGACGTGCTCGCGATCATCGAGAAGTAATTCGCTTCAAGCACCATCTGAAGCACATTCTGTTTTGAGCTGCGCCCCTGGCCCCCGCGACCTTATGAAGCCGGGCGTCAGGGGCGTAGTTCGTTTCACCCACGTTTTCCGAGAGGGCTGAACCGCTCCCATGGCGAAGATCCTGAAGTTCGACGAGGACGCCCGTCGCGCCCTCGAGCGCGGCGTCAACAAGCTTGCCGACACGGTCAAGGTGACGATCGGCCCCAAGGGCCGCAACGTCGTCATCGACAAGAAGTTCGGCGCCCCCACCATCACCAACGACGGCGTCACCATCGCCCGCGAGGTCGAGCTCGACGACCCGTACGAGAACCTCGGTGCCCAGCTGGTGAAGGAGGTGGCGACCAAGACCAACGACATCGCGGGTGACGGCACCACCACCGCCACCGTGCTCGCCCAGGCGCTCGTACGCGAGGGCCTGCGCAACGTTGCCGCGGGTGCCTCCCCGGCCGCCCTGAAGAAGGGCATCGACGCCGCCGTCAAGGCCATCTCCGACGAGCTGCTCGCCACCGCGCGGCCGATCGACGACAAGGCCGACATCGCCGCCGTGGCCGGTCTGTCCGCGCAGGACAGCCAGGTCGGCGAGCTCATCGCCGAGGCGATGGACAAGGTCGGCAAGGACGGTGTCATCACCGTCGAGGAGTCCAACACCTTCGGTCTGGAGCTGGACTTCACCGAGGGCATGGCCTTCGACAAGGGCTACCTGTCGCCGTACTTCGTGACGGACCAGGAGCGGATGGAAGCGGTCCTCGAGGACCCGTACATCCTCATCCACCAGGGCAAGATCAGCTCCATCCAGGACATGCTGCCGCTGCTGGAGAAGGTCATCCAGGCCAACGCCTCCAAGCCGCTGCTGATCATCGCCGAGGACGTCGAGGGCGAGGCCCTGTCGACCCTGGTCGTGAACAAGATCCGCGGCACGTTCAACGCGGTCGCGGTCAAGGCCCCCGGCTTCGGCGACCGCCGCAAGGCGATGCTCGGCGACCTCGCCACCCTCACCGGTGCTCAGGTCATCGCCGAGGAGGTCGGCCTCAAGCTCGACCAGGTCGGCCTGGACGTGCTCGGCTCCGCCCGCCGCGTGACGGTCACCAAGGACGACACGACCGTCGTCGACGGTGCCGGCGACTCCTCCGAGGTCGCGGGCCGCGTCAACCAGATCAAGGCCGAGATCGAGAACACCGACTCCGACTGGGACCGCGAGAAGCTCCAGGAGCGCCTCGCGAAGCTGGCCGGCGGCGTGTGCGTGATCAAGGTCGGCGCCGCCACCGAGGTGGAGCTGAAGGAGAAGAAGCACCGTCTGGAGGACGCCATCTCCGCGACCCGCGCCGCGGTCGAGGAGGGCATCGTCTCCGGTGGTGGCTCCGCTCTGGTGCACGCCGCCAAGGTCCTTGAGGGCAACCTCGACAAGACCGGCGACGAGGCCACCGGTGTCGCGGTCGTGCGCCGCGCGGTCGTCGAGCCGCTGCGCTGGATCGCGGAGAACGCCGGCCTGGAGGGCTACGTCATCACCGCCAAGGTCGCCGAGCTCGAGCAGGGCCAGGGCTTCAACGCCGCGACCGGCGAGTACGGCGACCTGGTCAAGGCCGGCGTCATCGACCCGGTCAAGGTCACCCGCTCCGCCCTGGAGAACGCCGCCTCCATCGCCTCCCTGCTCCTCACGACCGAGACCCTGGTCGTCGAGAAGAAGGAAGAGGAGGAGCCGGCCGCCGGTGGTCACGGCCACGGGCACTCCCACTGACGCAGGTCGGTGAACCACCCGTAGTACACCGAAGGCCCGGCATCCCTCAGGGGGCGCCGGGCCTTCGCGTCGCCGTCTCTTCCGTCACCGAGGCGGCTGCCGTCACCTTCGTCACCGGGGCCGCCGTCATCGAGGCGGCTGCCGTCACTGCGGCCCGTACTTCCGCCCGGTCTTCGAGGTGACCCCGCCCAGCACCGCCTGCGGAGTGATCTTCACCAGACCCATCAGCGCCTTGTAGCGCGGGTCCGGGATCGACAGCGTCTTGCCGCGCGCCAGATCCGCGAGCGCCGCCGCGACCAGCTTGTCCGCGTCGAGCCACATCCAGTTCGGGATGTTGTCCGTGCCCATCCCGGCCCGCTCGTGGAACTCGGTCCGCACGAACCCGGGCGCCAGCGCCATCAGCCGTACGCCACTGCCGGCCAGGTCCTTGGCCGCGCCCTGCGTGAACTGCACCACCCACGCCTTCGACGCGCCGTACGTCCCGCGCGGCACGAAGGCCGCCACCGACGCCACGTTGACCACACCGCCGCGCCCGCGCTCCCGCATCGCCTCGGCCGCCGCGCTGGTCAGCCGCAGCACCGCCTCGCAGTGCACCTTGAGCATCTTCAGCTCGTCGGCCATCGACACGTCGAGGTAGCGGCCCTTGTTGCCGAAGCCCGCGTTGTTGACCAGCAGGTCGACGGGGTTCTTGCGGTCGGCGACGCGGGCGGCCACCGCCTCGATGCCCTCGTCCGTGGCCAGGTCGGCGGTCAGCACCTCCGCCTCGATACCGTGCCGGTCGTGCAGTTCGGTCGCCTGCTCCCCGAGCCGCTCGGTGTTCCGCGCCACCAGCACGAGGTTGTGTCCGTCCGCCGCGAGCCGCCGCGCGAACGCGGCACCGATCCCCGCGGTCGATCCCGTAATCAATGCCGTTGTCATGGCGCAAGATTAGTGACCCGGAGCGAGCCGGTCCGATCTCTGCACAGGCCCTCCCGATCCGTGACGAACACGTGTCGAACAACGTGTCGAACGGCCCGTGACGGCGGGTCAGCCCGGGTACTCCGCGACATATTTCCGGGCCTGCGCCAGCGCCTCCGGATGCAGTGCCTCACCCGCCGGAAGCAGCCGCGGCAGCAGCTCCCGCTCGGTCGTCACCGCCCGGAACTGCAGGGCCACCGTCACGTCGTGGTCGGGCCGGTGCACGATCTCGATCGCGTCGCCCGCCCGGATCTCGCCGGGCTCTATGACCCGCAGATAGGCCCCCGGCGCACCCTTCACGGTGAACCGCTTCACCCACCCCCGCTCGCCCAGATGGTCCTGGAAAGTGCGACACGGAATACGCCCGCAGGTGACCTCCAGCACCACCTCGGAACCGATCCGCCAGCGCTCGCCGATCCGCGCGCCGGACACGTCGAGCCCCAGGGTCGTCAGGTTCTCCCCGAAGGAGCCGCTGGCCAGCGGGCGCCCCAACTCCCGCTCCCAGCCGTCGAGATCCTCGCGCGCGACCGCGTACACCGCCTGGTCGTCGCCGCCGTGGTGCCGCCGATGACACACCGCGTCCCCGGCGAGCCCGCTCCCGGCGACCCCCTTCGGCCCGGGCGCGCTCACCCGCACCGGCGTGTCGGTCGGCCGCTTGTCGATGCCCGTCACACCCTCGGGCTGCTCCGTGTACGGCACGGCCGTGGCCCGGCCCAGATTCAGCGACAGAAGCTTCATGACGGCACGGTAGACGAGAGCGCCCCAAAGGCGTGGCGCATTATTCGTCGCCGTACCCAAGAAGCGCTTATGCTCGCCGCATGATCGAGGCCCGACATCTCCGTGTGCTGCGCGCCGTC
This sequence comes from Streptomyces sp. NPDC058469, assembly GCF_042721125.1. Classification (NCBI taxonomy): domain Bacteria; kingdom Bacillati; phylum Actinomycetota; class Actinomycetes; order Kitasatosporales; family Streptomycetaceae; genus Streptomyces; species Streptomyces sp. NPDC058469. Next base: position 34,414 of record NZ_JBHXME010000025.1, on the reverse strand, counting down.
GCCGCCACCGGCTCCTTTTCGGCGGCCGGGCGTGAACTGGGCTGCACCCAGCCCGCGGTCAGCCAGCAGATGAAGGCCCTGGAGACCTCGGTAGGCACCCCGCTCCTCATCCGCACCGGCCGCGAGATGCGCCTGACCCAGGCGGGCGAGGCTCTGGTCCGGCACGGCGCCGGCATCCTCGCCGGCCTGACGGCGGCGGAGGAGGAGGTCGCCGCGATCGCGGGCCTGCGCGCCGGCCGGGTCCGCCTGGTCTCCTTCCCCAGCGGCAGCTCGACGCTCGTCCCCACCGCACTGGCCGCCCTGCGCGCCGCCCACCCCGGCACCCGCGTCTTTCTGGAGGAGGCCGAGCCGCCGAACTCCGTAGAACTGCTCCGCGAGGGCGACTGCGACGTGGCGCTCGCCTTCCGCTACGAGGCCGCGACGGGCGCCGAGGACTGGTCCGACCTGGTGGTACGCCCTCTGCTCAGCGACCGCCTGGTCGCCCTGGTCCCGGAAAAACACCGCCTCGCGCGCGCGGAGTCCGTGGCCATCGGCGAACTCGCCGGGGACCCCTGGATCGCCGGCTGCCCGCGCTGCCGAGGCCAGTTGGTCGAGGTGTGCGAGAGCGCCGGCTTCACCCCGCGCATCGACTTCGCGACCGACGACTATCCGGCGGTCGTCGGCCTGGTGAGTGCGGGGCTGGGCGTCGCCGTCCTGCCCCAGCTCGCCATCGAGTCCGTACGGCCCAGGGGTGCGCGGACGGTGGCGCTGGAGCCGGCGGTGCGGCGGGAGATCGTCGCGCTCACCCTGCCCGACCTGGCGCAGGTGCCGGCTGTGGCGGCGACCCTCGGCCAGTTGGAGCGCGCTGCCACGGCGGGACGCTCGGGGCGCGAAAAGTAAGGGGCACGCGTGCGCGTGCCCGTCCTTGCAGAAACGTTCCTTCAGTTGTTCGAAACGGAGTCCCCGCCGGCCGCCGAGGCCGACACGAGCCGATTGCGGGCCCGCCCCATCAGTTCTTCGCGCTCGTCCTCGGTCAGGCCGCCCCAGACGCCGTACGGCTCGCGCACCGCCAGCGCGTGCGCCGCGCACTGTGCGCGGACCGGGCACCTCATGCAGACCTCTTTGGCCGAGTTCTCACGAGCGCTTCGTGCCGCACCGCGCTCGCCCTCGGGATGAAAGAAGAGCGAGCTGTCGACCCCTCGGCAGGCAGCCAGGAGCTGCCAGTCCCACAGGTCCGCGTTCGGTCCGGGAAGGCGGGAGAAATCTGCCATTGCGTGACCCCTTGTAGCCGTTATGGGCGGATACGGTGTCCACGACCGTACAACTACGATCTAAGGAGATGAAAATATGACTCATTGCGAATCTAGCCTCAGACACCAGCAAAAGGGAAGAAATAGGGCTGAATGGGGCACCGGTTGTGATGAAAGCTTGTGGGTCGGTCGCGCACGCCTCCTCCGTGTCCGCACCCTCACGTAGAGTGCCGAAGATGGCACACGGCCCCGTAACTCTTTCGAGTGACCGTCGTTGAGAGTGCGAGGCGGTTGAAAACACAAGTGCTCGGGCAAGCGTCCGAGACGGTCGACCGCACAGGTGACGATTTCGTACCAGCCTGGAGGCTCAAGGTGACGCGCATCAGTTGCGGAGGGCGGCCATGACATCCGTCCTCGTCTGTGACGACTCCCCGCTTGCCCGAGAGGCGCTCCGCCGCGCGGTCGCGACCGTGCCCGGTGTCGAGCGCGTGACGACGGCGGCCAACGGCGAGGAAGTCCTCCGCCGCTGGGGTGCCGACCGCTCGGACCTCATCCTGATGGACGTACGCATGCCCGGACTCGGCGGTGTCGAGACCGTGCGGCGGCTGCTGTCCGCCGACCCGGGCGCACGCATCATCATGCTCACCGTCGCCGAAGACCTGGACGGCGTGGCCCTCGCGGTCGCGGCCGGCGCCCGCGGCTATCTGCACAAGGACGCCTCGCGCGCCGAACTGCGGGCCACGGTCACCCAGGCCCTCGCCGACCCGACCTGGCGACTGGCCCCGCGCCGGCTGCGGTCCGCCGAGATGGGCGCCGCACCGACGCTCACCGCGCGCGAGATCCAGGTCCTCGAAGGAATGAGTCACGGCCGCTCCAACGCGGAGATCGGCCGTGAGCTGTTCCTCTCCGAGGACACCGTCAAAACGCACGCACGGCGCCTCTTCAAGAAACTCGGCGCCTCGGACCGGGCACACGCCGTGGCGCTCGGTTTCCGGTGGGGTCTGGTCCGTTAGGACCAGGTCAGTGGGTCGTAGCGGGGATACGAGAATCCCCGCCCGCCTCCGGGTGGGCGGGGACGGTGAAGGGGCCCGCCGGGTGCCCGCTGCTCGTTTCGCCGCGGATGCCGCATCCTTGAGATGTGGAGTTCCTCGGGGACGAGTCGGTCGAGCGGGAGGGGAGGGCGCAGGAGATGAGTTCCGGCGCACCTGCTCATAACGCTTCGGTGCACAACAACGGACGCGGTGCCACGGACCCTTCGGCCGCAAGGCACCATGGACCGATGCGTGACGACGAGGCGGCCAGGGCCCCAGGGGCGATTGGTGGACTCGTCCTTCGCGCGGTCGACGGAGACGAGCAGGCCACCCACGATCTGCTCGCCCACGTCCACCCACTGGCCCTGCGCTACTGCCGCACCCGGCTGTCCCGACTCCCGGGCGACGCACGGCACTTCGTCGAGGACCTCGCCCAGGAGGTCTGCGTCGCCGTCCTCCTCGCACTGCCGCGCTACAAGGACACCGGCCGTCCCTTCGAGGCCTTCGTCTTCGCCATCGCCGCCCACAAGGTCGCCGACCTCCAGCGGGCCGCGATGCGCCACCCCGGTTCCACGGCGGTCCCCTCCGACGAGATGCCGGAGCGCCCGGACGACTCCCTTGGCCCCGAAGAGCGCGCCCTGCTCAGCAGCGACGCCGAATGGGCCAAGAAACTCCTGGCCAACCTGCCGGAGAACCAGCGCGAACTGCTCCTGCTGCGCATCGCCGTCGGCCTCACCGCCGAGGAGACCGGTCAGATGTTGGGAATGTCACCCGGCGCGGTCCGGGTCGCCCAGCACCGGGCGCTGAGCCGACTGCGGGCACTGGCCGAGCAGTAGGGCAGGGCTCTCGGGGGCGGCCAACAACGCCTTCGGTGGCGGCGGCCGGCGCAATGAGCGACGGCGCCTTCCTTGAACAGTCGGCCGACCGATCACGTACGAACATACGAAGCCCGGAGCCGGTCACAGCCGTGGAATCGTGGAATTCGGGACCCCTGCTTCCCGTTAGCATGGACATCCGCACCGATCAAGGCCATTTGGGGAAGGTGTCATGACTGCCAACGTCGACGGAGTGCCCGCCAAATTCGCGACACTAGGGCTGACCTACGACGACGTGCTGCTGCTGCCGGGCGCGTCCGACGTGCTCCCGAACGCGGTCGACACCTCGTCCCGCATCTCGCGCAACGTCCGGGTCAACATCCCGCTGCTCTCCGCGGCGATGGACAAGGTGACCGAGTCCCGGATGGCGATCGCGATGGCCCGCCAGGGCGGTGTCGGTGTGCTGCACCGCAACCTCTCGGTCGAGGACCAGGTCAACCAGGTCGACCTCGTGAAGCGTTCCGAGTCCGGCATGGTCACCGACCCGATCACCGTGCACCCGGACGCCACGCTCGGCGAGGCCGACGCGCTGTGCGCCAAGTTCCGCATCAGCGGCGTCCCGGTGACCGACGGCAACAAGAAGCTGCTCGGCATCGTCACGAACCGCGACATGGCCTTCGAGACCGACCGCTCCCGTCAGGTGCGCGAGGTCATGACCCCGATGCCCCTGGTCACCGGCAAGGTCGGCATCTCCGGCGCCGACGCCATGCAGCTGCTGCGCCGCCACAAGATCGAGAAGCTGCCCCTCGTGGACGAGGCGGGCATCCTCAAGGGCCTCATCACGGTCAAGGACTTCGTCAAGGCCGAGCAGTACCCGAACGCCGCCAAGGACGCGGAGGGCCGCCTCATCGTCGGCGCCGCCGTGGGCGCCAGCCCCGAGGCGCTGGAGCGCGCCCAGGCCCTCGCCGAGGCCGGTGTGGACTTCCTGGTCGTCGACACCTCGCACGGCCACAACAGCAACGCCCTCAACTGGATGGCGAAGATCAAGTCGAGCGTCGGCGTCGACGTGATCGGCGGCAACGTCGCCACCCGCGACGGCGCCCAGGCCCTGGTCGACGCCGGTGTCGACGGCATCAAGGTCGGGGTGGGCCCCGGTTCGATCTGTACGACGCGTGTCGTCGCCGGCATCGGCGTCCCGCAGGTCACCGCGATCTACGAGGCTTCCCTCGCCGCCCGCGCGGCCGGCGTCCCGCTCATCGGCGACGGCGGCCTGCAGTACTCCGGCGACATCGGCAAGGCGCTCGCCGCCGGCGCCGACACGGTGATGCTGGGCAGCCTCCTCGCGGGCTGCGAGGAGTCGCCGGGCGAGCTGCAGTTCATCAACGGCAAGCAGTTCAAGTCGTACCGCGGCATGGGCTCGCTCGGCGCGATGCAGTCCCGCGGACAGGGCCGGTCGTACTCGAAGGACCGCTACTTCCAGGCCGAGGTCGCCTCCGACGACAAGCTCGTGCCCGAGGGCATCGAGGGCCAGGTGCCCTACCGCGGCCCGCTGGCCAACGTCCTGCACCAGCTCGTCGGCGGGCTCCGCCAGACCATGGGCTATGTGGGCGCGGCCACCATCGAGGAGATGGAGACCAAGGGCCGCTTCGTCCGGATCACGTCGGCGGGCCTCAAGGAGAGCCACCCGCACGACATCCAGATGACGGTCGAAGCGCCGAACTACAGCCGCAGCAAGTGATCTCCACGCGCGCGTGAACGGGTCGAGGGCGGCTCCGGAGCATCCGGGGCCGCCCTTGTCGTACCCGTCGGCGATACTGGAAGACGCTGAAACGCAGAGGAAAGGCCACAGACGTGACTGAGATCGAGATCGGGCGCGGCAAGCGCGGCCGCCGGGCGTACGCCTTCGACGACATCGCCGTCGTCCCCAGCCGCCGTACGCGGGACCCGAAGGAGGTCTCGATCGCCTGGCAGATCGACGCCTACCGCTTCGAGCTGCCCTTCCTGGCCGCCCCCATGGACTCGGTCGTCTCGCCGGCCACCGCGATCCGCATCGGCGAGCTCGGCGGCCTCGGCGTGCTGAACCTCGAAGGCCTCTGGACGCGGTACGAGGACCCGCAGCCGCTGCTCGACGAGATCACCGGGCTGGACGTGGACGCCGCGACCCGCCGGCTCCAGGAGATCTACGCGGCTCCCATCAAGGAGGAGCTGATCGGGCAGCGCATCAAGGAGGTGCGCGACTCGGGCGTGGTCACCGCCGCCGCGCTCTCCCCGCAGCGCACGGCCCAGTTCTCCAAGGCCGTCGTCGACGCGGGCGTGGACATCTTCGTCATCCGCGGTACGACGGTCTCGGCGGAGCACGTGTCGGGTTCGCACGAGCCGCTGAACCTGAAGCAGTTCATCTACGAGTTGGACGTCCCGGTGATCGTCGGCGGCTGCGCCACGTACACCGCGGCCCTGCACCTGATGCGCACCGGCGCCGCGGGCGTGCTCGTCGGCTTCGGCGGCGGCGCGGCGCACACCACACGCAACGTGCTGGGCATCCAGGTCCCGATGGCCACGGCGGTGGCCGATGTCGCCGCCGCCCGCCGCGACTACATGGACGAGTCCGGCGGCCGGTACGTCCACGTCATCGCCGACGGCGGCGTCGGCTGGTCCGGCGACCTCCCCAAGGCGATCGCCTGCGGCGCGGATGCGGTCATGATGGGCTCCCCGCTGGCCCGCGCGACGGACGCACCGGGCAAGGGCCACCACTGGGGCATGGAGGCGGTGAACGAGGAACTCCCGCGCGGCAAGAAGGTCGACCTCGGCACGGTCGGCACGATCGAGGAGATCCTCACGGGTCCGTCCCACATCCCCGACGGCTCGATGAACATCTTCGGGGCGCTGCGGCGCGCGATGGCGACGACCGGGTACAGCGAGCTGAAGGAGTTCCAGCGGGTCGAGGTCACGGTGGCCGACTCGCAGCACAAGCGGTAGGCGTGGTCAGTTCTACGACGCGGTAGCCGTACGGCGCTTTTAGGGGCCCGGACCTTGGTGGTCCGGGCCCTTTTGTGTGCCCAAGTGGGGCTGGTGGGGCGCGTGTTGGGACCAGGGGGCGCACGGTTGCGTTCGGGGCGAAAGTTCGCTGGTGGGGCGTGTCGGGGCGGTAACGTCCGTGATCGGCGCCCCAGTTGTGGGGGTGCCCCCTTCCACGGAAATCGTTCCGGACCCGGGCTCTCGGGGCCCGGCCCGAATTCCAGACGAACCGCCTACCGGGCTAATGGGCGGCCTCGTGGAAGGGGGCGCCCATGGGTCGCCACCGCAAGCCCACCCGCTGGGACCGGATCCGTCTTCGGATGGTGAAGCAACGGAGGAGGTGGATCTTGTGGATTCACGGCGGAAAGTGAGCGGCCACCCCCAACACAAATAGGGGTGGACACTCCGTTCACTTTTCAGGAGCTCACCGCAGCAGCCACTGCGGTGGGCTCCACCTCGTTGGCGGAAGGTAGGCGGCCACCCCCATCACAAGTAGGGGTGGACACTCCGTTCACTTTTCAAGAGCCAACCGCAGTACCCGCTACGGCCGGTTCCACCTGTTTCTTACGGTACCGGCGCCGCGAGTCGCACGCCACCAGCCCCCGACGCACACCCCGCCTCAAGCGCCCCCCTGCGCAACCCGCGCGCCGGGGTCAGAGCGCGGCTTTCTTCGTGCCGGAGAACGCGGCGAACGCGGCGATGGCGAAGAAGACGAAGGTGAGCGGGTCGGAGTCGGCCTTCCAGGCGTCCTGGACCACGTCGAAGTGGTCGAAGAACACCTTGCTGAAGCTCACGCCGAGCTCGTCCGCGCCGATCATCGCCTCGCCGACCAGCTGGCCGAGGTAGACCGCGCCCAGGGCCAGGACGGCGCTGACCACGGGGAGGACGGGGTTGCGGCCGCCGAGCCGGCCCGCCGCGAGGCCGATGACGAAGCCGACGCCGACCGCCGCCCAGCCGATCTCGTGCTTGGTGGTGCCGATGACGACGCCGTAGATCCCGGCGGCGACCAGCGCCGCGGCGACGGCGGTCAGCAGGCCGAGCACGATGTTGTTCTTCGGGGGCGGGGGCGGCGCGTACGGAGCCGCGGGCGGCGGCGGTACGGCGCCGGGCTGTTGGGCGTACGGGTTGCCGTCGACCGGCTGCGGCTGGACCTGTGCCTGCGGCTGGGCCGGGAACTGTGGCTGCGGCTGTGGCTGCTGTGGTGGCGTGGCTGACTGGCTCATGACAGAGATCCCCCCACGGGATGTGAAGACAGGAAAGGTGAAGCGGAGATGCGTGCGCACGGATATGCGACACCTGTGCGACGAGTGTGGGGAGATTAGCAGGTCGACGTAACCCTGTGACCAGTCGTTTTCGTGCTCAGAGCCGGTGTGCAGCCCCCGTGGGCGTCGCTCCCCGCGTGTCCAGGAGCAACTGGGCCTTCACGGACAGGCCCTGGAGGTCGTACGTCCGGTGCTGCTGGAGCAGGATCGTCAGGTCGGCGTCGGCGGCGGCCTCGTAGAGGGAGTCCGCGCGGGGGACCGGGCGGTCGAGGACGCTCCAGGACGGGATGTGCGGGTCGTGGTAGCTGACGGAGGCGCCGAGTTCCATCAGGCGGATCGCGATCTCCTGGGCGGGGGTGGCCTGTTGGTCGGCGAGGTCCGCCTTGTAGGTGACGCCGAGGAGGAGGACACGGGCCCCGCGCGCGGACTTGCCGTGCTCGTTGAGGAGCGTGGCGGCGCGCTGGATGACGTAGCGGGGCATCTGGTTGTTGACCTGCTGGGCGAGTTCGACCATGCGGAGGGGGCGCGCGCCGTGCCCGGTCAGGTCCTGGGGGACGGCGTGGCCGCCGACGCCGGGGCCGGGGCGGAAGGCCTGGAAGCCGAACGGCTTGGTCTCGGCGCAGCGGATGACGTCCCAGAGGTCGACGCCCAAGTCGTGGCACAGGACGGCCATTTCGTTGACGAGGGCGATGTTGACGTGCCGGAAGTTGGTCTCCAGGAGCTGCACGGTCTCCGCTTCGCGCAGGCCACGCGCGCGTACCACCTTGTCGGTGAGACGGCCGTAGAACGCGGCGGCCGACTCCGTGCAGGCCGGGGTGAGGCCGCCGATCACCTTGGGGGTGTTGGCCGGGGTGAAGTCGCGGTTGCCGGGGTCGATGCGGCTGGGGGAGTAGGCGAGGTGGAAGTCGCGGCCCGCGCGGAGGCCCGAGACCTCTTCGAGGAGCGGGCGCAGGAATTTCTCGGTGGTGCCGGGGTGCACCGGTGACTCCAGGATCACCGTGGTGTGCGGGCGCAGGTGGGCCGCGAGGGCGCGGGCGGCAGTCTCCACCTGGCTGAGGTCGAGGCCGCCGTCGGCGTCCCTGGGGGTCGGCGCGCAGATCACGGCGGTGCGTACGCGGCCGAGCTCGGCGGGGTTGGTGGCCGGCCGGAAGCCCCCCGAGAGCATCCGGCGCAGTTCGGCGGGGCTGAGGGAGCCGGCCTCAGGACCGGTCTTGAAGCCGACCGTGGCGATGCCGGCGGCGACAGCGGCCTGGGCCAGGGGCAGGCCGAGAGGACCGAGTCCGATGACGGCGAGATCTGCGGGCATGGCGTGGGCCGTCCTTCCCAGTAACCGAAGCGGGACAGGTGCGCAAGCCCTGTGGACAGAACGAGCGAGCGCAATGTCAGACTAGGAGTAAATATGACCGTTATGCGGGATTGGACGGCTGTGTTTTTCGGCAGTCCTGTGATTGTTGTCCACAGGCTGGGGGCGAGTGGTGGCTGAAGTCGGGCAACCCGGTCAGAATTTGGGCAGGGGGGATACGAACCGGGCTTCGCCGAACAGGTGCGGCCGGCGCTACCGATAGCGGGAGGCAGCGGTGAGGACAGCGACACTGGGTCCGGCGCAGCGAGCCGAGGCACTGGCGGGAATGGCCGAGCGCGAACTGGATGTGCTCGTGGTGGGCGCGGGTGTGGTCGGCGCGGGCACCGCCCTGGACGCCGTGACACGAGGCCTGTCCACGGGACTGGTCGAGGCGCGCGACTGGGCGTCCGGCACATCGAGCAGGTCGAGCAAGCTCATCCACGGAGGTCTGCGCTATCTGGAGATGCTCGACTTCGCCCTCGTCCGCGAGGCGCTGAAGGAACGCGGACTGCTGCTGGAGCGCCTGGCCCCGCACCTGGTGAAGCCGGTGCCGTTCCTGTACCCGCTCCAGCACAAGGGCTGGGAGCGCCTCTACGCCGGCTCGGGCGTCGCGCTGTACGACGCGATGTCCATGGCCCGCGCCCACGGCCGGGGCCTGCCCACGCACCGCCACCTGAGCCGCCGCCACGCCCTGCGCGTGGCACCCGCCTTGAAGAAGGACGCCCTGGTCGGGGCCCTGCAGTACTACGACGCGCAGATGGACGACGCCCGCTATGTGGCCACCCTGGTGCGCACGGCCTCGTCCTACGGCGCGAAAGTCGCCAACCGCGCGCGCGTGACCGGCTTCCTGCGCGAGGGCGAGCGCGTGGTCGGCGCCCGGGTGCAGGACGTCGAGGCGGGCGGCGAGTACGAGATCCGCGCCAAGCAGATCGTGAACGCCACGGGCGTGTGGACCGACGACACCCAGGCGATGGTCGGGGAGCGCGGGCAGTTCCACGTCCGGGCCTCCAAGGGCATCCACCTCGTCGTCCCGAAGGACCGCATCAACTCCTCCAGCGGGCTGATCCTGCGTACCGAGAAGTCCGTGCTGTTCGTCATCCCGTGGGGCCGGCACTGGATCGTCGGGACCACCGACACCGACTGGGACCTCGACAAGGCCCACCCGGCCGCGTCCAGCGCCGACATCGACTACCTCCTTGAGCATGTGAACTCGGTGCTCGCCGTGCCGCTGACCAGAGACGACGTCCAGGGCGTGTACGCGGGACTGCGACCCCTGCTCGCGGGTGAGTCCGACGCCACCAGCAAGCTGTCGCGCGAGCACACCGTCGCGCATCCGGTGCCGGGGCTCGTCGTCGTGGCGGGCGGCAAGTACACGACGTACCGCGTGATGGCCAAGGACGCCGTGGACGAGGCGGTGCACGGGCTCGACATGCGGGTCGCCGAGTGCGTCACCGAGGACGTGCCGCTGCTCGGCGCGGAGGGCTACCGGGCGCTGTGGAACGCGCGGGCGCGGATCGCCTCCAAGACCGGCATCCATGTGGTGCGCGTGGAGCACCTGTTGAACCGCTTCGGGTCGATGGCGGAGGAGATCCTCGACCTCATCGCCAAGGACCCCACCCTCGGCGAACCCCTCCAGGCCGCCGACGACTATCTGCGCGCCGAGATCGTCTACGCCGCCTCGCACGAGGGCGCACGGCACCTGGACGACGTCCTCACCCGCCGCACCCGCATCTCGATCGAGACCTTCGACCGGGGCACGCGCAGCGCCCGTGAGGCCGCCGAGTTGATGGCACCGGTGCTCGGCTGGGACAAGGACCAGATCGAGCGCGAGGTCGAGCACTACGAGAAGCGGGTGGAGGCCGAGCGGGAGTCCCAGCGCCAGCCCGACGACCTGACGGCGGACGCGGCGCGGTTGGGGGCGCCGGACATCGCGCCGCTGTAGCGACGCCGGGTGCGGTTGGCCCAGCCCGGGGCCGCCTTCACTCGAACGAGTGTCGCGAACTGGGATCTTTGTCCGGAACCCGGCCGTTCTACGAGGTGCGGGGGCAGAACTCGGCGGCGAGCAGGGCCGGTTCGAGTCCGGGGTCCGCGATCTCGCTCGTGTTCACCCGGAAGGTGAGGACATGACGGCCGTCGACGGTGGCTGCGGTGCGCACGTAGCTGCCGGAGATCCGGCCGTTGTGCCCCCACACCGTGGTGCCGCACGGGAGCTTCACCGGAAACAGACCCATGCCGTACGAGCCGTGTGCGGTGCGGGTGTCGAGCATCTCGCGCAGCCAGCGCGGGGACAGCAGTTCGCCGCCGAGCAGGGCCGAGTAGAAGCGGTCCAGGTCGGTGAGCGTGGTCACCAGCTCGCCCGCGGCGCCGGCCACCCGCGGGTCGAGATCGGTGACGTCGGAGCCGTCGGTGGCGTAGGCGCGGCCGTGCGGCGAGGGAAGTGTGGTGCGGGAGCCCGGGAAGGAGGTGCCCGTCAGACGCAGCGGAGCGAGGATGCGGCGCTCGGCCTCGGTGGCGTACGAGTTGCCGGTGACCTGCTCGATCACCAGGCCGAGCAGCACGTAGTTGGTGTTCGAGTAGGAGTAGCGGCCTCGATCGGCCGGAGGGTGGGTGATTGCCATACGGACGGCCTCGGTTGGGGAGACGGGAATCGTGCCCCCGGTGAGCGCGGTGAAGTCGTACAGGCCGCTGGTGTGGGTGAGCAGGGAACGGAGGGTCAGCGCGCGCCCGTCGTTGCCCGCTCCGTGTACCAGACCGGGCAGATGCTGCTCCACCGTGTCGGACAGGGACAGCCGGTGTTCGGCGGCGAGTTGGAGGATCACCGTCGCGATGAAGGTCTTCGTGATGCTGCCGGCGCGGAAGTGGTCCGCGCGGCTGATGCCTGTTCCGGCCTGTGCGTACTCCGTCGTGCCGGGCCCGTAGTCCGACTCGGCCCGCGCGTGGTCCGTCCCGGTCGGTGTGCTGCCGGAGCCCGTGCTGTCATGGGCCAGTAGGGCCGCGGCGGGGGCCTTGCCGCGGGTGGTCAGGAGTGTGACCAGGGCGTTTGTGGCCGTTGCCGGGTGGGCCTGGGAGACGGCAGTGGACAGGCCGAGGAGGGCCAGGGACACCGGAATGGCCAGCAGTGTCCAAGGTGTGGGCATCGCGATCCTCCGTTCTCCGGGGTCATCCTGTCGGACTTGGCTGTGTGACCTGCGGCGGATATCCGACGGGATGTGCCGCAGGTGCGCGAGGAGAGGCCCCCTGGGCGTTGGGCACTTGTTCGGTAGGGGACAATGGAGGCTCTGTCAGGGCGGGTTGCATGAGGGGACGCATGTCGGAGGCGGAGCGGGCGGGGACATCCCGTCAGGACAAGAGCGAACGTCTCCTCGCCGGGCGGTACCGGTTGGGAGCAGTGCTCGGCCGCGGAGGCATGGGCACGGTGTGGCGTGCCGAGGACGAAACTCTGGGCCGGACGGTCGCCGTCAAGGAGTTGCGGTTCCCGACCAGCATCGACGAGGACGAGAAGCGGCGGCTGATCACGCGGACGTTGCGCGAGGCCAAGGCCATCGCGCGGATCCGCAACACCAGCGCGGTGACGGTCTTCGACGTGGTCGAGGAGGACGACCGTCCGTGGATCGTCATGGAGTTGGTCGAGGGCAAGTCGCTCGCCGAGGCCATCCGCGAGGACGGCCTGCTCGAACCGAAGCGCGCCGCGGAGGTCGGGCTCGCGATACTCGACGTCCTGCGGTCCGCGCACCGCGAGGGCATCCTGCATCGCGACGTGAAGCCGTCGAACGTGCTGATCGCCGAGGACGGCCGGGTCGTGCTCACCGACTTCGGCATCGCGCAGGTCGAGGGCGACCCGTCGATCACCTCCACCGGCATGCTCGTCGGCGCGCCCTCCTACATCTCCCCGGAGCGGGCCCGCGGGCACAAGCCGGGTCCGGCGGCCGACCTGTGGTCGCTCGGCGGGTTGCTGTACGCGGCGGTCGAGGGCGCACCGCCGTACGACAAGGGTTCGGCGATCGCCACGCTCACCGCGGTGATGACCGAGCCGTTGGAGGAGCCGAAGAACGCCGGGCCGTTGAGGGACGTCATCTACGGCCTGCTGAACAAGGACCCCGCCCAGCGTCTCGACGACGCGGGTGCCCGGGCGATGCTCAACGCGGTGATCCACGCGCCCGAGCCGAAGGCGGCCGAGCCGGAACCGCCGGCGGACGCGACCCGGGTCGTGCCGTTGCCCGCGCAGCCGGGGCCCGCGGAGTCCGGCGGCAAGAAGAGCGGTGGCGGTAGCGGGAGTTCGGCGGGGGCCGAGCGGTTGCGTGGGGCGTTGCGGTCCATGCGGAAGGCCGCGGGGGGTTCTGCGGCGGCCGGGGCGGCTACTTCGGCGGCTGCGGGTTCTGGTGCGGCTGCGGGATCGGCTACGGGTTCGGGTTCTGGGGCGGCTTCAACTCCCGTTACTGGTAAGTCGGGTGGCTCGGGTGCGGGCGCGGGTTCTGGTGCGTCGGCTGCTGGGACCGGTGCGCCTGGCCCTGTCGGTGCTTCGGGTAAGAGTGGCTCCGGTGCTGCTGGGGCCGCTGGCTCCGGTGGTGCGAAGAGCCCGGCTGCGAGTGGGAGTTCAGGGCCTGTTGCTGGCGGACCTCGTACGCCGGGGGTGCCTTCGGCTCGGGCGGGGGGCGCTTCTGGTTCGGCGGCCCGTTCCGGGACGTCGGCCGGTGCGGGAACTGCGGCCGGTGCCGGAACTGCGGCCGGTACGGGAACTGCGGCCAGTTCCGGAGCTGCGGCTGGCTCGGCGGCGAAGACCGGTGCGTCGGACTCGGGTACGCGTGACTCGGGTACGCGTGACCCGGGTACGCGTGATCTGGGTGTGCAGGCGTCGGGTCTGCGGGAGTCGGGATTGGGGGACTCCGGTACCCGGGGCCTGGGCGCGACGCACGAGGTGGGTGCGCGGGGGGCCAACTCGGGTTCGGGTGAGCGGAGTTCGGGGTGGCCCGTGATGACGCCGCCGGATCTGCCGCCGCGGCCGGTACCGAGGGCGCCGCTCACCGATGTGGTGCCGAAGCGGACGTTGGTGATCATCGCGCTCGTCATCGTGCTCGCGGTGATCGGCGTCGTGCTGGCGTTCACGCTCGGTGGCGACGGCGACGGCGACGGCTCGAAGGGGTCGAAGCACAACAGCGGTGCCAAGGCGGGCAGCGGTGTCAGTGCGAGCGCGAGTGCGAGTACCGAAACCAAGAAGGACGACGGCGACACCGGGAGCACGGGCGGTGCGCAGACCGACTCCACGGCGACGGCGGGCGCGGGGAGCAAGGCGAGTTCGGGCACGGGCGCGTCCGACGGGACCGGTGACGAGGCGAACGGTTCCTCGGACGGGGCCGCGGTCGCGAAGACGTACAAGGGGAGCCAGGGGTTCTCGATCGGGCTGCCCGCCGGGTGGTCGTACCAGTCGACCGACTCCGCGGGTGCCCGGTTCACCGGGCCCGACGGGCAGAAGCTGCTCGTCGCCTGGACCAGTACGCCGAAGGGCGATCCGGTGGCGGACTGGAAGAACCAGGAGCAGTACATGACGCGCTCCGGTTACACACGGATCCGAATAGAGAAGGTGGACTACCGGAGCTGGAACACGGCCGACTGGGAGTTCACCTATGACGACGGCGGGACGAAGTACCGCACGATCGACCGCGGGTTCGTCGTCGACAGTCATCTCGGATATGCGCTCATGTACACCGCGAAAGATGCCAATTGGGGCAGCCAGCTCCGCAAGGACACCTGGACGACCCTGACAAAGACGTTCGAACCGAAGTCGTGAGGCGGGTGGGTCCGGGTTTGGCGCGCCAGATCCGTCAACCCCTCTTTGCGGGTTGCCTCCGGCACGTATCGTGAGTGGTTGCGGACCGTACGCATCCAGGTATGTAGGCGGAACGGGGCGCAAGGCGAACGGATTTGACCAACCGGGCGGCCGGGGGAGGCAACGTGGACGACTATGCGGGTCGGGTGCTCGCCGACCGCTACCGCCTGCCGCTGCCGCCCTCCGACGAGTACGAACTCACCGAGACCCGGGCCTTCGACACCTACAGCGGGCAGGAAGTCCTGGTACGCCAGGTGCCGTTGCCGGAGGTCGTCGAGGCGGAGGTGCTCGGCGAGGACGGGTTGCCCGACGGGTTCACGGCGCGTGACCGCGGGGCGCGGCGGCCGGCCGCGGCGCGGACCGCCACGCGGCGGCCCACCGATCCGGCGGTACGGCGCGCGGTCGAGGCCGCGCAGGCCGCGGCGCGGATCCCCGACCATCCCCGGCTGGACCAGGTCTTCGACGTGTTCGCCGAGGGCGGTTCGCTGTGGATAGTGAGCGAACTGGTGTCCGCCCAGCCGTTGTCCGCGCTGCTCGTCGAGAAGCCGTTGTCGCCGTACCGGGCGGCCGAGGTCGCCTCCGACGTGCTGATGGCGCTGAGCGTGCTGCACGCGCACGGCTGGGTCCACCGGAACATCACCGCGCGCACGGTGCTCGTCTGCGACGACGGCCGCGTGATGCTGACCGGCCTCGCGGTCGGCGCGGCGGAGGAGGCACTGTGCGGCTACGACCCGGTGCCGGCCCAGGACGGCGAGGACGAAGCCGGGGCGCAAGGGCGGCACGGTGGCGGAGCGGGGCCGGGACCTGGCGGCGGGCCGGCGGTACCCGCGACGTTCAGGGCTCCGGGTGGCTCTGTGCCGCGCGCAGGTTCCACGGCTCCGGGCGGCTCCATGTCTCCCGCGGGCTCGACGACTCCGGCCGGTTCCATGGCTCCCGGCGGCTCTACGGTTCCTGCGGTCCCCGGTAACTCCCGTGGCAGCGGCGCCGGTGGTGGCGGGGCGATCGGCTTCGGGGGTGCGGGTGGTGGAACGGGCACCGGTGCCGCCGTCGTAGGCCCCGGTGGTGTGGACCCCGAGGCCGCTCGGCGGGCCGCGATCGAGGCGCGGGCCGCCGGAGGGCTGCCCGGAGTCGGTGTGGAGGGCGGTGGCGGGAGCGGGTCCTCCGCCGCGTTGGCCCGCAGGGAAGCGGACGTCGGCGGCGGTGACGCCCGGGCCGCGCGGGCCGGAGCGATCGCCGCGTACCGCGCGGGCGCGCGAGCCGCGGCCCGGGTCCAGGAGACCCAGCAGCCGGGACGCCCCGAACTGCCCGGTGCCCGGCCCCCAGTTGAGGGCGAGCGCGGTGCAGCCCAGGCCAACGGTTCGGCCCAACTGCCGTACACCGGCGGCAACGGCGTGGAGCAGCACACGACCGGCACCACGCCCCCGGGCCAGATAGCCGACCCCTACGGCGTCCGCAACACGGCCTGGCACGGCGCCGCACCACGCCCCGGCGCCGGTGGCACGCTCCCGGCCGTACAGGGCGACCGCCCGTTCCCTCCGCAAGAGGGCGCCGCCGCCGGTACACCGTCCCCAGGCGGAACAGGTACGTTCCCCGGCGCGGACGCCCCGACCCAGGGCGGAGAGCCCCGCGCCTACGGCGCGGACACCTCGGCCCACGGCCGCGACGCTCTTTCCCACGGCGAGGACGCGTCGGCCTATGGTGCGGAGGCCCCGGCCTATGGCGGCGACGCTCTTTCCCACGGCGAGGACGCGTCGGCCTATGGTGCGGAGGGCCCGGCCTATGGCGGCGACGCTCGTCCGCACGGTGCGGACACCTCGGCCCACGGCCGCGATGCTCGTCTCCACGGCGAGGACGCGTCAGCCTACGGTGCGGAGGTCCCGGCCTATGGCGGCGACGCCCCTTCCTATGGCGCGATTGCCCCGGCCTACGGTGCGGAATCCTCGGTCTACGGCGGAGAAGCCCGCCCCTACGGCGCGGGCGCCCCGACCCACGGCGCCGACACCCGACCCCATGGCGCGGACACCTCGGCCCACGGCGCCCTCACCCCCGCCTCCGGTCAGTCCGCCGTACCCCTTACCGGCAACCCCCGCCTCCCCGGCCTCGACGGCCCCGTTCCTCCCGGCACGGCCTCCACTCATGCCCCCGCCCCCAGTAACTCCCCTCAACCCCCCGCCCGTTGGGACGAACTGGCCGCCGCCGGGGCCCCCGTTCGCCGTGGTCCCGCCACCGCGTTGGCCGCCGAGCGGGCGCGGCAGGTTCGGATGACGGTCGTGGGGCCGGTCACCGAGCGGTGGGCGCCGGAGCAGGCCGTGCCGGTGCATGAGAACTGGCAGTTGGCCGCGCCGATCGGGCCCGCGACCGACCTGTGGGCGCTGGGCGCGCTGCTCTTCCGGGCCGTACAGGGGCATGCGCCCTATCCGGAGGAGGCGACCGCCGAGCTGGTGCAGCTGGTGTGTGCGGAGCCGCCCGCCTTCGCGGAGGAGTGCGGGCCGCTCAGGCCGGTCGTGGAGTCGTTGCTGCGGCAGGACCCGACCGAGCGGCTCGACTTCGAGGAACTGCGGGGCTGGCTGCGGTCGTTGGTGCGTTCGGCGCCCGAGCCCGAGGCCGGTACCCATGTCGTCGCCACCCCGCCGACCGACCCGCGGCGGCTGCCGATCGTGCGGCGGCGCGGCGAGTTGGTGCGCAGGCGGCGGGCCGGGCTGCCCGCGACCAGTCCGCACGGCCGGCACAAGCGGGCCAAGGAGGAGGTGAACGGGTCGCCGCGACGGTTGGGGCGGACCCTGTTGATCCTCATCTTCCTGCTGCTGGCCGGCGCCGTCGCGTACGCCATGCTCTTCCTGCCCAAGTCCGGGGAGAACACCGGGGCCGGGGAAGGGGACAGGACCGGGGCCGCCGGAGAAGTCAGTCCAGCGCCCACTCAGTCGTCGGCCGGGGCCAGTAGTCAGCCGCAGCCCGATCAGACTTCGCCCAGTACTCACAACACCCCGTCCAAGTCCGCCAGTTCGACCCAGACGCAGACCGACCCGAACGTCGCCGACGGGTTCGTGCTGCGCAAGGACACCGCCGGGTTCCAGGTCGCCGTCGCCAAGGGCTGGACCCGTACGCCGAAGAACGGGAGCGGCCAAATCATCTACTCCCACGGCGACTTCGAGCTGATCGTCGTAGCGGGGCGGGACAGTGCCGCGACGGACGGCAGCGATCCGATGGTCTATCAGCGGGACAAGGAAGCCGAGTTGGCGCCCTACCGCGCGTCCAGTTGGGCCACGGCGACCGGGCTGCGGACCATCACGGTGGGCGGACGGACCATGGCCGAGGGGCAGTTCACCTGGACGGACAGTCAGGGGGGCGCCCTGTTCGTGCGCAACATGGCGTTCCTCATCAACGGCCGGTACCACATCGTGCAGATACGCGGCCCGGAGGCTCAACGCGACGAGGTGACACGGCTGTACGAGCAGGCGTCCTCGACCTACCAGTACACCGGGTGACCCGCGGAGGCGGCGCGCCGAGGCCCGATGGTTCCCGTTCGGGCGCAGAAGCGACAACCGTCACAGTGCGGTCTCCTTGGTACCCCGCTGGTTCCCTGTCAGAGGGCCGGTCCTTACGCTGAGCCTGTCAAGAGCATTGCGGGGAAACGTGAATCAGATGCAGGGCCTGCTCCTCGCGGGGCGCTATCGGCTGGCCGAATCGATCGGCAGCGGCGGTATGGGCCGGGTGTGGCGGGCGCACGACGAGGTGTTGCACCGGGCCGTCGCCATCAAGGAGTTGACGGCCGCGCTCTATGTGTCCGAGAGCGACCAGCCGAGACTGCTGGCGCGCACCCGCGCCGAGGCGCGCGCCGCCGCGCGGATCAACCACTCCGCCGTCGTCACCGTGCACGACGTACTCGAACACGACGGCCGCCCATGGATCGTCATGGAGCTGGTCGAGGGCAACTCCCTTGCCGACGAGGTCAAGGAGCGGGGCCGGATCGAGCCGGCCGAGGCCGCGCGCATCGGTGTGTGGGTGCTGCGCGCCCTGCGCGCCGCGCACGCCGCCGGCGTGCTGCACCGTGACGTCAAGCCCGGCAACGTGCTGCTCGGGCAGGACGGGCGGGTGCTGCTCACCGACTTCGGCATCGCGCAGATCGAGGGCGACTCGACCATCACGCGTACGGGAGAGGTCGTGGGCTCCGTCGACTACCTCGCCCCCGAGCGCGTCCGCGGCGCCGACCCGGGACCGTCCTCCGACCTGTGGGCGCTGGGCGCCACGCTCTACACGGCAGTTGAGGGCCGCTCGCCCTTCCGTCGCACCTCGCCGCTGTCCACCATGCAGGCCGTGGTCGAGGAGGACGCTGGCGAACTGCGGTACGCCGGTGCGCTCGGGCCCGTCATCGTCGCGCTGCTGAACAAGGACCCCGCGCTGCGGCCCGACGCGGACCAGGCCGAGCAGATGCTCGCGGAGGCGGCCGAGGGGCGCCGCCCGCGGGCGGCGGAGGAATGGCTGCCGACGCAGCAAGTGGGCTCGCGGCAGGGTGGGTTCGCGGAGGGCTTCGGTTCGGGTTCGGGTGCGAATCCGTACCCGTCGGCGACCGGGGGTGCGAATCCGTATCCGTCGGCGACCGGAGGTGCGACGCCGTACCCGTCGGCGACCGGGCCGACCCACCACACACCGCTCGTCGCCAGTACGGCCGTCCCGCCCGCCGCCCCTCCGAAGCGGCGCCGGCTCCGCTCGGTCGCCCTGGTCGTCGTCGTCGCCGCGCTCGTCGGCGGCGGTACGGCGCTGGGGCTGCAGAAGTGGAACCAGGACCGGGACCAGGGCGGCAGCCCGTCCGCGTCCGCCTCAACGTCCGCGTCGCAGAGTCCCACGGGGGCCGACGCGTCGCCGTCCTCGCAGCCGAACTCGCTTCCCGCCAACTGGACGACCTACACCGACCCCTTGGGCTTCGCCATATCGCTCCCCAAGGGCTGGGTACGGAAGGTGTACGTCTCTGACAGCGAGAGCGGTAAGACCAGTGACATCCAGCAGGTCGACTACACGCCCGACAACGGCGAGCACTTCGTCCGCATCGCCATCGACCCCTCACCTGACTTCCCGACCGGGAACGCCCACCAGCTGGACCTGGAAGTGCAGCTCCAACGGCTGGTCGACTACAACCGGGTGACCCTGGAGGCGAACACCTACCGCGACCGTCCGGGCTCCCTGTGGGACTACACCTGGACCGCGCAGGCGAAGGACACGCCCTACCCGGGGCCGCGGCGCGCCATCGAGGAGACGTACATGTCCCGTGACGGGATCGAGTACGCGATCTACATGTCCACGCCGGCCGCGGACTGGGCGACGACGAGCACACAGTTCAAGTCGGTCCTGCAGAGCTGGAGTCCCAACTCGGGCTGACGGCTTCCGGTTGCGTCATGATGGTGCGCATGGGGACCGAGGGGGACAACGCCCGGGTGATCGCCGGGCGTTACCGACTGGAGAAGCGGCTCGGGCGCGGTGGCATGGGCGTCGTGTGGCGCGCGACCGACCAACTGCTGGGCCGGCAGGTCGCGGTGAAGGAGATCGCCCAGGACGACTCCCTCTCCGAGGAGGAGGCCCGCCAGTACCGCGACCGCACCCTGCGTGAGGCACGGGCGGTCGCGCAGCTGCGGCACCCGCACATCATCGTCGTGCACGACGTCGTCGAGCAGGACGAACGGCCGTACATTGTCATGGAGTTGATCGACGGCGGTTCGCTCGCCGAGCGGATCTCCACCCGCGGTCCGGTCGACGCCGCCGAGGCCGCGCGGATCGGCATCGCCCTTCTCGGCGCGCTGCGCACGGCGCACGCGGCGGGCGTCCTGCACCGGGACGTCAAACCGGCGAACGTCCTGCTGCAGACAGCCACCGACGAGGCCGACTCCGAGCGGGTCGTGCTGACCGACTTCGGTATCGCGCAGGTCGCGGGTGCTACGACCCTCACTGAGAGCGGCGCGTTCGTCGGCTCGCCCGAGTACACCGCGCCGGAGCGGATGTCCGGCGCGCGGACCGGTCCCGCGTCCGACCTGTGGTCGTTGGGCGCGCTGCTGTGCACGGTGCTGAGCGGTGAATCGCCGTTCCGGCGCGACTCGTTGGGCGGCATCCTGCACGCGGTCGTCGTCGACGAGATCCGCCCGCCCGAACAGGCCCGGCCGCTGCTGCCCGTCGTACGAGGACTGCTCGAACGCGATCCGGAACGGCGGCTGGAGGCGGCCGAGGCGGAACGGATGCTGCGGGCCTTCCTGGACACCGGACGGACGCCGAAGGCGACATCCGGCCATACGGGTCACCAGGTGCCCGGGTACACACCGACCCAACGAGACGTTCCGCGACGGGAGTTGGTGCCGCCGCCGGCTCCCGTACCCTCACCGCCCTCCTCCGCTACGGCCGAGCAGTCCCCTCGGCGTTCCACACGAGGTGTGCTTATGGCCGCGTTGCTGGTCGCGGCGATGGCGGGGGCCGGGGTGTCGGCGGCGGCGCTGTTGATGCGGGGGGACGACGGGGACGGGGGTGCCGGAGGTGCCCTGCCGGTGAGTTCGGCGCCGTTGACCTCCACGAGTGCCGGTACGCCGTCACCGTCGCCCACACCGTCGGCGCCCGCCAAGACGTCCACCACACCCAACACGCCCACCGCGCCCTCCGGTTACCGTGTCGCCCACGACCCCGACGGCTTCTCCCTCGCCGTACCGGAGGACTTCGTGCGCGTGCCGCAGGGCGAGCGCATCTTCTACATGTCGCCGGGGGAGACCTTCCGCCTCGGCATCAAGATGTCCGACCCCGAACAGGGCGGCCCGCTCGCGGTGATGAGGAGTGCGGCGGCCAACGGGGCGGACACGAACCCGGGTTACCACGACGGCAAGGTCAACGACACCACGCACTACGGACACCCCGCCGCGCTCTGGGAGTTCAGCTGGAACGGCTTCAGCACGGCGGAGGGACCCCGGCACACGTACGACATGTGCTGGGAGGAGGGCGGCCGGATGTACGACGTGTGGGTGTCGGCGCCGGTCGGGAAGGTGCGGGAGGCGAAGGAGTACTTCGACGTCGCGCTGGACACCTTCGCCCGCACCTGAAGCCGTACGCGCATAAACGGGAGATAAGCCGCAACCTCGGTCACGGGTCTGTGACCGGAAAGCACCAGAGGTGGATACGGCGGCGGTTGGCGCGATATGGATGGACGCATGAGCAGCAACGGGGGAGCCCGACACGGAGCCGACGAGCCGACGAGTTTCGCTCTGCAACCGCCGAACCCGCGCATGGCCGTGCCGGCGCAGGTGCCGCACCCGAACAACCCGTACGCGACGCCCGGTTCGGCGCCCGCCCCGGCGCCCGACTCACCGCCGGACCCCGGCACCGGACGCCTCATAGCCGGGCGGTACCGGCTGCTCGGCAAACTCGGGCACGGCGGTATGGGCACGGTGTGGCGGGCCAAGGACGAGACGGTGGACCGCGAGGTCGCCGTGAAGGAACCGCGCGTTCCGGACCACCTTCCCGAACGCGAACGGGCCAACGCCTTCGAGCGGATGCGCCGCGAGGCACGTGCGGCGGCACGGCTCGACCACCCGGCCGTCGTGAACGTGCACGACGTGGCCGTGGTCGACGGTCAGCCGTGGATCGTGATGGAGCTGGTGACCGGCCGCTCGCTGGGCGACGCGTTGCAGGAGGGCACCCTCGACGCGCGCGACGCGGCCCGCATCGGCCTCCAGGTGCTCGGCGCCCTCGAAGCCGCACACGCGGCGGGCGTCCTGCACCGTGATGTGAAGCCGGACAACGTGCTGTTGGGCCGCTACGACCGGGTCGTCCTGACCGACTTCGGCATCGCGCAGATCGAGGGCGAGACGAACCTGACCGACACCGGCGGCTTCGTCGGCTCGCCCGAATACATCGCGCCGGAACGGGTGTTGGGCCAGCGCCCCGGCCCCGCCTCCGATCTGTGGTCCCTCGGCGTGGTCCTGTACGCGGCGACGGAGGGCGTCTCCCCGTTCCGCCGCAGCAACACCCCCGCCACTCTCCAGTCGGTCCTCAACGCCGCGCCCGCTCCGCCGACTTTGGCCCCGGGCCCGCTCGCCGACCTCATCACCGCCCTCCTCGCCAAGGACGCGGCGAGCCGCCCGAACGCGGCCCAGGTACGCGCCGTACTGGAATCGGTGGCCAGCCCGCCGGCGCCGGTGCCCACGCAGGAGGTGCGGTACGTCGAACGCCCCGGAGCCGGAAGAGGATTCCGCCCGGGCCGCAAGACGTGGTCCGGGCTCGGTGCGGTGGTCGTCGCGGCGGCGGTGGCGGCGTATCTGCTGATCGGGAACCCGTTCGCCGGATCGCAGACGCTCCCGCACGGCTGGCGGAAACACCACGTGCAGGACGTCGCGGCGACGCTCGCGGTCCCCGCCAAGTACCAGCCCGGCCTGCCCGACCGCCGGACGGACAAGGGCCACTGGATCACGTACACCGACCTGAGCGGGAGCATCTCGGTCGGCCTGGCCCTCGTCAAGAAGTCCGAGGACACCCTCGGCGAGATCAAGGACTCGGCCGCGGCCCAAATGTACGACGACAACGGCGAGTTCAAGCAGAGCGGCAGCAGCAGCCTCGACATGCCGGAGAACCCGGGGACGGACACGAAGCCCACCGGCACCTACCGGGGCAAGCCCGCCGCCATGAACACGGTCATCTACGACACCGACGACAGCCAGGACTCCCGCCCCCGCGAGGTGCAGATCTTCTACTACAAGACCACCTCCGGCGACATGTACCGCCTCACGATCGGCTACCCGGGCAAGGGCGACTTCACGGCTCGCGGCCGCGAGGTGGCGAAGGCGGCGATCGCGAACCTGGACGTCGACACGCTGTGAGCGGCGGTACGGACGCCGACCTCGCGGTCCTGAGCGTGCGCGCGCTCGGCGACCGCGGTCTGCCGGGCGATGTGGTCGATGTGTACGCGGCCCGCCGCCACTACTCCGCCATCGAACTGGAGCAGTTGGGCCTCCGGGACGACGGCACGGACTTCGACCTCTTCGGGCTGCGGGACCGGCTGGAGAGCGTCGTCTGGGTGAGCGACGAGGAGTTCGCGGCGCACGGACTCGGCGCGGAGGAGATCGCGGACCTGCGGCAGTGGGCTCTGGAGTGGGAGTCCGACCTGGGGCTGCGGCTCGCGGAGGAGTACGACGACGATCCCGATCCGGATCCCGTTCCCGAGGGCGAATGACTACGAACTGCTCGCCGATACCCGGTACTTCCCCGGCGTCACCCCGAACTCCCGGCTGAACGCGTGCGACAGGGCATACGGGCTGCCGTACCCCGCCTCGCGCGCCACCGCCGCCAGCGAGGCGTCCGTGTCGCGCAGCCGCGTTGCCGCCAACGTCAGCCGCCACCACGTCAGATACGCCATCGGCGCCCGCCCCACCAGCGCGGTGAACCGGCGGGCCAGCGTCGCCCGGGACACGCCCGCCGCGGCGGCCAGCCGGTCGTTGGTCCAGGGGGCGGCCGGGTCCGAGTGCAAGGCCCGTAGCGCGGCCGTGGTCACCGGATCGCTCAGCACCGACGGCCAACTGCCCGTCTCCGCCTCGGACATCCACGCCCGCACCATGTAGATCAGCAGCAGATCGAGCAGACTCGGCAACGCCAGGCAGGCGCCCGGCCGCCGTTCGTCCAACTCGTTCGCCAACAGGTCCACGGCCGACCGCAGTTCGGGATGGCGGCCGACCCGGTTCGGCAGATGGACCACCTCCGGCAGCTCCGCCATCAGCGGATGCGTCCGGCTCCGGTCGAGCCGGTACTTCCCGCACAGCAACTCGACCTCACGCCCGTCTGCGCCCCCTGCCGGCCGCCGCATCTCCTCGAACGGCACCGCACGCGTCGTGTCCCCGGGCGAGTCCGCCAGCACGTGCCCCGCTCCATGCGGAAGCAGTACGACGTCCCCCGCGCCCAGCGTCACCGGCTCACCGCCCGTGTCGGGCACCAGCCAGCAGTGGCCCGCCAGCACGACGTGGAACCCGGCGCCCTCGTACGGCGCGAGCCGTGTGCACCAACTGCCGCCCACACGAAGGCGGTTGGAGGAGGGCCGCCCGGTCCGTACGGCGGAGATCGCGTCGCTCACCACATCCATGCGGCTACGTTACGCCAGGGGTAGCCGCAGTGAGCCGTCCACGCATCCAAGTGAGACATTCGAGCATTGAGGCGCTCACACCACCCACCCTAAGCTCGTTTCCATGACCGAGGACAACGCGCAGACCCAGATGAACAAGGCACAGTCGAACAAGGCGCAGACCCTGATGATCGGTGACGTCGAAGTCGTCCGAGTCGTCGAGTGGGCGCGGCCCTACGCCCCCGCCCGTACCCTCGTCCCGGACCTGCCGCCCGAGGTGTGGCAGGACCACCGTGAGACGCTCGCCCCCGACCACTGGGACCCCGAGACCGACCGCGCGGTGGTGGCGCTCCAGACGTGGGTGGTGCGCAGCGCCGGACGGACCGTGCTCGTGGACACCGGGGTCGGCAACGGGCGGGAGCGGCCCGGCAATCCGCTGTTCCACATGAGTCAGGGCGACCTCCCGGGGCGACTGGCACGGGCCGGCGTACTGCCGGAGGAGGTCGACGTCGTCGTCAACACGCACATCCACGGCGACCATGTCGGCTGGAACACCCATGACGTGGACGGGAGTTGGGTGCCGATGTTCCCCAACGCGCGGTATCTCCTCCCGGCCGCCGACGACTTCCACTTCGGGCCCGAGAACAACTACGGCGGTGCGGTACGGCCCGACGACCGCCTGACCTACGAGGACAGCGTCGCGCCCGTGCACCGCGCCGGGTTGGCGACCCTGTGGGACGGCACGTACCGCGTCGACGAGCACCTGACGTTGGAGTCCGCGCCCGGGCACACCCCGGGTTCGTCCGTCCTGAGGGTCGCCTCCCGCGGTGAACGGGCCGTGTTCGTCGGGGACTTGCTGCACAGCCCCGTCCAGATTCCGCACCCCGAGTGCAGCAGCTGCTTCTGCCTCGATCCCCGGCAGGCCGCGATGAGCCGACGGCGCGTGCTCGAACGGGCCGCCGACGAAAGGGAGTTGGTGATTCCGGCACACTTCGGCGGTACCGGTGTCGCCGAGGTGCGGCGGGAGGGCGACACGCTCGTGCTCGGGAAGTAGGACGCGCGTCGACAAGGCCGTATCCGGCACGGTACTGATGGGGCATGAGCGAAGTCGGCGAACAGGTGCGCGACGGACGTCTGGTCGGCAGTCGCTACCGGCTGCTCGAACGGATCGGCTCCGGCGGCATGGGCACCGTATGGCGGGCCTTCGACGAACTCGTGGACCGCGAAGTCGCCGTGAAACAGCCGCGGTTGCCCGGCGACCCGGAGGACGAGGAGTTCCAGCGCGCCGCGCACCGGCTCTACCGCGAGGCCCGGGCCGCCGCCCGGGTCGACCATCCCTCCGCCGTCGCCATCCACGATGTCGTCATCGAGGACGAACTCCCGTGGATCGTCATGGAGTTGGTGCGCGGCGAGTCCCTGCACGAACTGCTCAGGCGCGGCCCCCTCGCCCCCGCCGAGGCCGCGCGCATCGGCCGCGCCGTCCTCGGCGCCCTGCGCGCCGCCCACGCCGTGGGGATCGTGCACCGGGACGTCAAACCGGCCAACGTGCTGCTCGGCCCACACGACCGTGTCGTCCTCACCGACTTCGGCATCGCACACATCCAGGGCGAGGAATCCCTCACCGCCAGCGGGGAGTTCGTAGGCTCACTCGAATTCATCGCCCCCGAGCGCATGTCGGGCACGGGCGCGGGACCGGCCTCCGACCTCTGGTCCCTGGGCGTCCTTCTCTACGCGGCCGTCGAAGGGGCGTCCCCTTTCCGTCGTACGACCGTGGAGTCCACCCTCGGCGCGATCCTCGCCGGTGAACCACCCGAGCCGACCCGGGCGGGGCCTCTCGGGCCGCTGATCCTGCGGCTGTTGGAGCGGGAACCGGAGGCGCGGCCGGGGGCGGAGGAGGTCGGTGCGGTACTGGACGCGGTGGCCGAGGAGAGGGACGTACCGGAGCCGACGACCACCCTCCAGGACGCGCCGCCCGACGAGGAGCCCGAGGCTGCCGCCACCGTCTCCGACGCCGCACCACAGCCCGAACCCCAACCCGAACCAAAGCTCCAGCCCGAACCCGAACCCGAACCCGAACCCAATCCCCAACCCAAGCCCCGCCTCCTGCGCCCCCGCCGCGCCCTTCTCCTCTCGCTCGGCGTACTTCTCCTGGCCGGCCTGGTCTTCGGCACCGTCGTGGACACCCTCCTGGACACGGCCGACACCACCGACCGCCCGTGGACCGCTCACCGGGAGAAGGGCCTGTCCGCCGTACTCTCCCTCCCACCCCAGTACAAGCGTCTCGACGCGCAGGCGGAATCCGCGCCGACGGGATCCGGCAGCCGCACCGTCACCTACGCCACCGCCTCCACGGGCAACACCGGCACCCTCCGCGTGAGCCTCACCGAACGGGACGGGGCCACCGCCTCCCCCCTCACCGAGGCGCACGCCCTCGCGCAGGGCACGTCGAACCCGCAGTACACCCGCACCAGCTTCCGCGGAAACAAGGACGCGGTCCTCGCCGACACCGTCTACGACGACTCCGGCATCCCCACCCGCGTCATGGCCCTGGTCATCCGCACCGCGGACGGCCGTATGTACGAGCTGCGCGTGGACATGCCCAAGGGCACCCCGGACGAGAAGAAGGGCACCGCGCTCTTCAAGGGCGCCCGTGACCGGCTGGCCCTCACGGAAAAGTGATCCGGTGACGATCCGGCACCGACCCGGCGGTGATCATCCCCGCACAACGCCCTGATCAGCGCGTTCGTTGCCAGTGATCGCTGGCGCCGTGTGAGCACTCGGTGAATCCCGATTACCGACGGGTACCCAAACCCTCCGCTCCGGCATACCCTGCGGCACATGACGGACTCGCAGGCCCCGGAAAAGACCGGTACGGAAACGACGACCGGCACGAACCCCCTCGCGCCGGCCCCCACAGGCGCCCGTACCGCCGCCGATGTGGTCACCCCGGAACTGGTCGCCCAGCTCACGAAGGGTGTGGTCGGCTCCGGCCGGACCGCCAACCACTCGCCGTTCACCGGTGAGAAGCTGGCGGATCTGCCCGAGTCCACACCCGAGGACGTGGCGAAGGCCTTCGACGCGGCCCGCGCCGCGCAGGCGCTGTGGGCACAGACGCCGGTACGGCAGCGCGCGGCCGTCCTGCTCCGCTTCCACGACCTGGTGCTCGCCCGGCAGGCCGAGGTCCTCGACCTGATCCAGCTGGAGACCGGCAAGGCGCGGCTGCACGCGCACGAGGAGGTGCAGGCCGTCGCCGTCGCGGCCCGCCACTACGGCCGCAAGGCCCCGGCCTACCTCAAGCCGAAGCGGCACACCGGCGCCGTCCCGACCCTCACCAAGGTCACCGAACTGCGCCACCCCCGCGGGGTAGTTGGCCAGATCGCCCCCTGGAACTACCCGTTCGAGCTCTCCGTCGGCGACGCGCTCCCGGCCTTCGCGGCGGGCAACGCGGTCGTGATGAAGCCGGACACGGAGACCTGCCTGACCGCCCTGTGGGCCCGTGACCTCCTCATCGAGGCGGGTCTGCCGGCCGAGGTGTTCCAGGTCGTCCTCGGCGAGGGCCCGGTCGTCGGCCCCGAGGTCGTCAAGCACGCCGACTACGTCTCCTTCACCGGCTCCACCCGCACCGGCCGCGAGGTCGCGCAGAGCGCCGCCGCCCGCCTGATCGGCGTCTCCCTCGAACTCGGCGGCAAGAACGCCATGGTGGTCCTGGAGGACGCCGACATCGAGAAGGCGGCGGCGGGCGCGGTCCGCGCCTGCTTCTCCTCCGCCGGTCAACTCTGCGTCTCCATCGAGCGGTTGTACGTCCACGAGTCGATCGCCGACACCTTCCTGGAGCGCTTCGCCGCCCGCACCAAGGCGATGCGCCTCGGCACGTCCCTCGCGTACGGCGCGGACATGGGATCGCTGGCGGGGGAGCGGCAGTTGGAGTCGGTCACCCGGCACGTGGACGAGGCGGTCGCCAAGGGCGCCAAGCTCGTGGCGGGTGGTATCGCCCGCCCGGACATCGGCCCGTACTTCTTCGAGCCCACCATCCTCGACGGCGTCGAGGCACCCATGTCCGTCTGCGCCGAGGAGACCTTCGGCCCGGTCGTCTCCGTCTACCGCTTCACGACGGAGGACGAGGTGGTGGAGGAGGCCAACTCCACCCCGTACGGCCTCAATTCCTCGGTCTGGACGAAGGACGGCCGCCGCGGCCGCGCGATCGCCGCCCGCCTCCGCACCGGCACGGTCAACGTCAACGAGGGCTACGCCTCCGCCTACGGCAGCGTCCAGTCCCCGATGGGCGGCATGAAGGACTCCGGCCTCGGCCGCCGCCACGGCTCCGAGGGCATCCTCAAGTACACCGAGGCCCAAACGATCGCCCAGCAGCGGTTGTTGCCGATGGCTCCGTCACTGGGGATGGACGATGAGGGCTACGCGCAGTTCATGAGCAGGAGCCTCCGCGCGATGAAGGCATTCCGGCTCAGGTAGTCACCCCAGGGGCGCGGGGCTGTATCGATATGCGGCTTCGCCGCGTGAGCCCGACCAGCCACACACGACCCGCAGCGAATCTCAATGAGGAGAACACGTTGTCGCAAGATGCCTACGACTATGACGTCCTCGTCGTCGGTTCCGGCTTCGGCGGTTCAGTAACCGCCCTCCGCCTGACCGAAAAGGGCTACAGCGTCGGCGTGTTGGAAGCCGGCCGCCGCTTCACCCCCTCCACGCTCCCCAAGAACTCCTGGGACCTCAAGAACTACCTCTGGGCCCCCAAGCTCAACCTGTACGGCATCCAGCGCATCCACCTGCTGGGCAACGTCATGGTCCTCGCCGGCGCGGGCGTCGGCGGCGGCTCCCTGAACTACGCCAACACCCTGTACGTCCCGCCGAAGCCGTTCTTCGAGGACCCCCAGTGGCGCGAAATAACGGACTGGCAGGAGGAGTTGGGCCCGTACTACGACCAGGCCCGCCGCATGCTCGGCGTACGGCTCAACCCGACGATGACCCCGTCCGACGTCCATCTGAAGGCGGCGGCGCAGCGGATGGGCGTGGGCGACACCTTCCACATGGCCCCCGTCGGCGTCTTCTTCGGCGACGGCGAGGACGCCGAGGGAACCGCGAAGGCGAAGCCCGGCGAGCAGGTGGCCGACCCGTACTTCGGCGGCGCGGGCCCGGACCGCAAGGCGTGCACCGAGTGCGGCGAGTGCATGACGGGCTGTCGGCACGGTGCGAAGAACACCCTCAACGAGAACTACCTCTACCTCGCCGAGAAGGCGGGCGCGGTGGTCCACCCGATGACGACGGTCGTGTCGGTCACCGACGACTCGCAGGGCGGCTACGCGATAGCCACTCTGCCGACGGACGCGCGCCGCACGTCGGAAGGCCGTACCTTCAAGGCCCGCCGCGTCGTCCTCGCCGCCGGCACCTACGGCACCCAGACCCTGCTGCACCGCATGAAGACGGGCGGGCAACTGCCGTACCTCTCCGAGAAGTTGGGCGAGCTGACCCGCACCAACTCCGAGGCGCTGGTCGGCGCGCAGACGAACAACCGCCGCTACCGCAAAGCGACCGGCGCCCCGCAGGTCGACTTCACACGCGGAGTCGCCATCACGTCCTCGATCCACCCCGACGAGAACACCCACATCGAACCGGTCCGCTACGGCAAGGGGTCCAACTCGATGGGCGGCCTGTCGATCCTCCAAGTCCCGTACGCGGAGGGTTCGTCGAGGGCACTGGCCTGGCTGGCGAACGCGGCCAGGCACCCCGTCCTGGTCCTCCGTTCGCTCTCCAACCGCCGTTGGTCGGAGCGGACCATCATCGGCCTGGTGATGCAGTCGCTGGACAACTCCCTGACGACGTACCTGAAACCGGATGGCGTGGGGAAAGGGCTGCTGACGGCGCGTCAGGGGCACGGCGCCCCCAACCCCAAGCAGATCAGGGCGGCTTCGGAGGGCGCTGCGGCGATAGCCGCCGAGATCAACGGCTTCGCGGGCTCGAACGTCGGCGAACTGATGGGCACCCCGCTCACCGCGCACTTCCTCGGCGGCTGCCCCATCGGCGCCTCCCGCGAGACCGGCGTGATCGACCCGTACCACCGCCTCTACGGCCACGCCGGCATCTCGGTCGTCGACGGCTCGGCGGTCTCGGCGAACCTCGGCGTCAACCCGTCCCTCACCATCACCGCGCAGGCCGAGCGCGCGATGGCGTACTGGCCCAACAAGGGCGAGCCGGACCCGCGCCCGGAGCAGGGGCTGTCGTACGAACGCCTGAAGCCGGTGGAGCCGCGTCAACCGGCGGTCCCGGAGGACGCGTTCGGCGCGCTGAAGCTGCCGTTCCTGGGGATACCGACGGTGCCACCGAAGCCGTAGAAACCCACTCGGTACAAGAAGCCGTAGCAGCCACTCAGTACAAGCAGAAGGACCTGCGCCCCCCTCCGAGCGCAGGTCCTTCCTTGTGCGGCGAGCCGCGTGTTACGCGCTCGCCCCGCTCTTGCGCCGGCGCACCATGACCACCGCGGCGGCACCCGCGACGACCGCCGCGCCGCCCACGAGCCCGATCACCGGGAGCGCGGAACTGGAGCCGGTCGCGGCGAGGTTGCCGGTCGGGAGGTCGGAGACCGAGCCCTGCGGCTTCTTCACCGAGGTGTCCTTGTCACCGGTGCTCGGGGTGGCGGTGCCCGGGTCGGTGTTGCTGGAGCCGGCCTTCAGGACCTCGAAGTCGTACTGGGCCCAGCCCTCGGCGATGCAGTCCTGGCCCTTGACGTTGTCGAGGTAGGCGCCGGAACCGAAGGAGTAGGCGTCGCCGGCCGGGGCCTTCGCGCTGATGCTGACGCGCAGGTCGACGGTCTCGCTCTTCCCGGACTTCAGGGCGTTGACGTAGAAGAAGTAGTCGCCGGCCCACTCGTCGTTGCCGATGCGGTCCCAGGTGCCGGACTCGGGGTTCTTGAACTCCAGGTCCACGTACGGGCTCAGGAACTTCGACTGGTCGAGCTCGTAGTTCTCGACCTCGGCGTAGAAGGCGACGCCCTCGACCGTGGTCTTCGAGTCGTTGGTGACGGTCAGCTTGAAGCTGTGGAAGCCGTCGCCCGCGACGATCTTGCCCGGCAGGCCCTTGATGTCCGCGGACACCTTGGCGTCGGAGAAGTCCTTGTCCAGGTCCTCGCAGAACGGCACGTCCGGGTCGGTCGGCTCCTCGCTCGGCTCGGCCGAGGTGGAGGGCGTGGCCGACGTGGACGTGCTGGTGCTCGCCGAAGGGGTGGCCGAGTCGCTCGGCAGGGTGCTGCTGGACGGCGACGTGGAATCGGACGGCGTCGCGGAGGCCGTGTCCGACGGCGTCTCGGACGGCGCCTCGCTCACGCTCTCGGTCGGGCTCGCCGACGGCGACTCCTCCGCGAACGCGGCCGGCGCGGACAGCAGGGCGAGGGGAGCGATGACGGCCGTCGCGGCCGCCGCGGCCATGGCACGGCGAAGCTTCATGAAGTCCTCAAGAAGGCCGGTGTGCTGCGACAACGCAGCACGCTGGGCGGAGGGCTCCGCGTGTGGGGCGCGGGTGTGACCCTTGGTTACGCAGGTGAGACCCGGGAAACCTGTGAACGGTTGTACCCACTCTCACCGGATTCTTATGTGGGCTGTGTCACACCCAAGTTCTCCTTGTGAACAGGCTTTCGGACCGTCTAGAACTTGGGGACGTGTCTGACAAGCCTGCCGAGGAACCGCCCTCGACCCCGGAGATCCCCGACGATGTCTGGGAACAGTTCGCCCGCGACACGGAACACGAGATCCGCGTGTCCGCCCCGAAGGAACCGTCCGCCCGCGCCCGTGAGGTGACCGAGCGGCTGAAGAAGAAGGGCGCGGAGCCCGAGGGCTGGCGGACCGGTCCCGCCTGGCAGGAGATGAACGGGCGGGCCCGGCGCAAACGCCGTCTGTGGGCCGTCCTCGGCGTCCCGCTCGCCGCAGCCGTCGCCGTGGTCGCGATGAAACCGTCGCTCATCCCCGGCGACCCCTTCGGCGGCAAGGCGGAATCGGACTCCGCCGCGGCATCCCCGCTCGCGCCGGAGACGGCCGCACCGACCGCCGCGCCCTCCGCCGCTGACTCCGAAACCCCCACCCTGGACCGGCCGTTCGCCGGTTCACCCGCCCTGAACTGGGCGGACGGCGCGGCCGGCATCGTCCTGCCGAAGGCGAAGGCCGTGGGCGTGCACTCGAAGGACCGGGTCCAACTCGCCCTGAAGCAGGCCCAGAAGTTCCTCGTCGACGCCAACCTCGACCCGAAGACGGTCGCCGGCGCCCGCCCGACCGACGCGCTCGCGGTGCTGGACCCGGAACAGCCGGGGATGATCGAGGAGTTGAACACGTCCCTGCGCACCCCGGCCAAGGCCCACGACCCACTGATGATGTTCAGCCGCTTCGACCCCAAGGACGTACGGCTCGTCGGAGACGTCGTGAAGACCCGCGGCCGTATCACCTTCAAGAAGGGCGAGCACTCCGGCGTCGAGATCCACGCCGACTACACCTTCGTCTACCCGGTCGTCCGCACCGACGGCTCCACCGAGGTCACCCGCACCATCGTCCGCCGCGTGATCGACCTCGAAGTCCTCGACCCCGCCCGCTACCAGGTCACCCCCGGCCGGCTCAGCGTCGCCCTCTACAACGCGGACTTCGGCAACAGCGCCTGCGACGTCTACGACGGCTACTTCCACCCGGACTTCCCCTCGGCGGAGCCCACGGGAGCCGCGGCGTCCGGCCCGACGACGGACCCGTACGACCGCAGCAAGGACATCGGCGAGGGCGAGGCGTGCGGGACGGTGTCGCGCACGTGATGTCCACCTGGTGCCCACGGGTCGACTCAGTCGACTCGGTTGACCCGGTTGGCAGTTGACAGCTGACGGGCAAGCGAAGGGCCCCGCGGGACGGAGCCGCGGGGCCCTTCTCCGTCAGCACCGACGTCAGGGCAGCGCCGGTGCCTGGGAGCGGCGCCGGGGGGTTGCGCCGCTTGTCTCAAGTGCCCTGGGTCGGCGCCCCGGCGCACACGGCGCGCACGCTTGGTCTCGACCTTTGGCAGGGGGACTGTGCACTGCAATGCGGTTGTCTGCTTGGGGACTTGGGGCTCGGGGGAGCCTCAGGGCTTTCTACGCATCGTGCTGGATGGACGCGGCCTCCGCAACCGTTCGATCCGGCTTTGTGCATTTTTGCAGTTTCCGCCGGGCGGCCCCGGGCGTCCCCGGAGCCGACCGTTCTCTTGGGTGACCGGGCTGCTGTCCCCTGCCGTCCGGTCACGACCCTGGAGCGAGGTCCCACGACGCACGGCACGATCCGTACGTCTCATCGCCCCAGCCGAGCCACGCGTGGTTCTTTCGGGCCGCCCCTGGCTGGCGCGGACACCACCCCCAACGAAGCGGTTCGCGAGGCGGTCACGCGCCGTACGGGTGAGAGCGGGCCCGAACTCAGATACGACCCCGGGACAGTTCGAGCAGCGTCATGGCAAGGGAGGTACCGGGCTTGCCGAGCGCCGCACTGTAATGGCTGAGGATCTCGTTCTCCCGGGTAAGGCTCACCCGCCGCCCGCCGGAGGCGATCCGCGCCTCCTGGACGACGGCGGACACGGCGACCCGTTCCTGGATCAGCCCGATGATCCGGTCGTCCAGAGCGTCGATGCGCTCCCGGGCGTCGGCGATGGTCTGCTCGGGCGTAGTGGCGGTCATAAGGAGCTCCTCGTCGGGAACGGCCACCCCGGAGCGACAGGACCCGGAGAACGACAGGCGCCCCGGGCCTTGTCTGCACGTGGCACCGGGAAATTAGCTTATAAGTAACTAAATAATCTAGACCATTGCATCCGGCATGACAGTA
>NZ_JBHXME010000024.1:45960-79388 GCF_042721125.1 Streptomyces sp. NPDC058469 | reverse complement strand
ACGCTCCACGCGTAGGGGGCGTGACCCTGGGACTCCAGCCAGGGGAAGTAGTGGTCGGACGTGACCGAGAAGTCGAAACCCGCGCGCTCGGCCCCCACCACATGGCCCACCAGCTCCCGCGGACCGGCCTGCTCGGTCATCATCGTGTACCCGATCTTCACCATGACGCTCATCTCCTCGTGGGCCGGGGTGCGCGAGGACGGTCCTTTGCCCCGTCACGCGGCTGGTCCGGGGCGACACGGCCGCCTTTGCCGGGTGGCGGAGACCGATGCCCTCCAGAAAGACCGTATTGCCCGTCTCGCCGTGCGGCATGCGGGCGATGTCCAGACGCGTCCGCTCGACGCGTTCGGGCCGCATGAGACGGGGCGGGCGGGTTACCCGTGGGGCGTGCTGAGAACCGGAATGATCGCCGTGGTCGTGGGCGCCGCCCTCGCAGTGGTCGGTCTGGCCGTTGCCGTGTCGCCCTGGTGGTGGGCGGTCGCGGTGCCGCTGGTCGCGCTCGGCGTGCTCGGTGTGTGGGACCTGGTCCAGCGGCGGCACTCGGTGCTGCGCAACTATCCGGTGATCGGGCACGCCCGTTTCCTGCTGGAGCGCATCCGTCCCGAGCTGCAGCAGTACTTCGTCGAGCGGAACTTCGACGGGCGGCCCTTCGACCGTGACATCCGCAGCATTGTCTACGAGCGAGCCAAGGGCACCGCCGCCGAGGAGCCGTTCGGCACGGAACGCGACGTGTACCAGGCGGGGTACGAGTACCTGGTGCCGTCGATGGCTCCCCGCGCGGTGCCCGAGCAGCCTCCGCGGGTACGGATCGGGGGCCCGGACTGCGCCCGGCCGTACGACATGGCCCTGCTGAACGTGTCCGCGATGAGCTTCGGCTCGCTGTCGGCGAATGCCGTGCTGGCGCTCAACCAGGGGGCCGCGGCGGGCGGTTTCGCGCACGACACCGGTGAGGGCGGGCTGTCGGAGTACCACCTGCGCCCGGGCGGCGACCTGGTCTGGGAGATCGGCACCGGCTACTTCGGCTGCCGGACCCGTGACGGGGACTTCGATCCCGGGGAGTTCGCCGAGAAGGCGTCGGCCGAGAGCGTCAGGTGCGTGTCGCTCAAGCTGTCGCAGGGCGCCAAACCCGGTATCGGCGGTGTGCTGCCCGGGGCCAAGGTGAACGCGGAGATCGCCCGGGTGCGGGACGTCCCGGAGGGTGAGACGGTCGTCTCACCGCCGTATCACCGGGTGTTCTCCACGCCTCGTGAACTCGTCCGCTTCGTCGCGCGGATGCGGGAGCTGTCCGGCGGAAAGCCGGCCGGTTTCAAGCTGTGCCCCGGTTCACGGCGGCAGTTCCTCGCCGTGTGCAAGGCGATGATCGAGGAGGGCACCGTCCCCGACTTCATCATCGTCGACGGCGCGGAGGGCGGCACCGGTGCCGCCCCGCTCGAATTCGCCGACCACATCGGCACACCGCTCACCGAGGGTCTGATGACCGTGCACAACGCCTTGGTCGGCGCGGGCCTGCGGGACCGGATCCGGATCGGTGCCAGCGGCAAGATCGCCACCGGGACTGACCTCGTGAAGCGCCTGATCCAGGGCGCCGACTACGGCAACGCGGCCCGCGCCATGATGTTCGCGGTCGGCTGCATCCAGGCCCAGCGCTGCCACACCAACACCTGCCCCGTCGGCGTCACCACCCAGGACCCGCGTCGAGCCCGCGCGCTGGACGTCGGCGACAAGGCCGCGCGCGTGCGACGCCTCCAGGAGGCGACCGTCGGCAGCGCCCTGCAGATCATGGCCTCCATGGGAGTCACCGACCCCGCACAACTCCGGCCGCACATGCTGCGACGCCGTATCGACCCGCAGACCGTGCGTTCCTACGACGTGCTGTACGACTGGCTGTCCCCCGGCCAACTCCTGGTCGAGCCCCCGGCCGACTGGGCGGCCGACTGGAAGGCCGCCGACCCGGACCACTTCACCATCTGACCCGCAGCAGTCCGTCGGACCGCGTCTACCGTTCCGCCAGCCCGGCCAGTTCCGAGTCGAAGAACATCGCCGGGTCGAACCCCATGCCCGTGAAGTGGCCCGCGAGTTCCAGGGACAGGACGCCGTGCAGACGGGTCCAGAAGGTCAGGGCGCGGTGGAGGGCCGCGGGTGGGGCGGGGTGGTCGCCCGCCCAGTGCCGGTGGGCTCCCAGGTCGACTTCGAACGGTGTCGTGGGACCGTCCGCGGGCAGTTCCGTGCTCGCGTCCAGCAGGACCGCCATGATCTCGGACGCGATCCCGGTGATGTCGTCGGGCGCGTGGTAGCCGGGGACGGGCGTGCCGTAGACGAGGAAGTAGCGCTGGGGATCGGCGAGGGCCCAGTCCCGCAGGGCGTGGGCCAGGCCGGGCAGGTCGGTGCCGGAGGCTGCGGCCGTGCGGAAGGTGTCGGCGAGGCTTCGGTACGCGTCCCGGATGAGTTCGGTGATCAGGTCGTCGCGGCTGGCGAAGTACCGGTAGAGGGCGGGTCCGCTCATGCCCATCCGCTTGGCGATCGCGTTGAGGGAGAGCGCGGAGGCGCCCGCCGTGGCGATCTGTTCCCGCGCGTGTTCCTTGACCTCCGCGCGCACCTGGTCGCGATAGCGCTCGCGCGGGGTCTTCGTGCCCGTTCCCGCCATGACCGGCCGCCTTCCACTCCCACTGGACTACACGCTCAAGCTTCAGTTAGAAGCTATCACGATTGCGCTTGACGACCCCTTCTCGCGTGAGTTACAACTTATAACGAACACGAAAGCCACTAGCTCACAGCGGATCGCAGTGGAGGTCGCCATGAACAGCACGGACAACACGAACCACGTGGACAACACCACCGACGCACTCGTCGAGGTCGTCCTGCCGGGCAAGGTCGAGCCGGAGGGCCTGGAGGTCCGGCACGGGGCCGTTCCCGTCGCGGGTCCCGGTCAGGTCGTGGTCCGGATGGAGGCGACCGGGGCCTCCTTCGCCGAGCAGCAGATGCGGCGCGGCCGGTACTACGACCAGCCGCCGTTCCCCTTCGTCCCCGGCTACGACCT
The DNA here is from genome assembly GCF_042721125.1 of Streptomyces sp. NPDC058469. Classification (NCBI taxonomy): domain Bacteria; kingdom Bacillati; phylum Actinomycetota; class Actinomycetes; order Kitasatosporales; family Streptomycetaceae; genus Streptomyces; species Streptomyces sp. NPDC058469. The sequence goes on along the minus strand of NZ_JBHXME010000024.1, from coordinate 76,351 downwards.
GGTCGGCACCGTCCAGAGCACCGGCGCGGGCGTCGAGCCGAGCCTGGCCGGCACCCGGGTGGCCGCGCTGGTCAAGGTCGGCGGCTGGGCCAGCCATGTGCTCGTCGACGCGGCCGACGTGGTGCCGGTGCCCGAGGGGATCGGCGCGGCCGAGGCCGAGACCGTGGTCGTCAACGGCATCACCGCCTGGCAGATGCTGCACCGCAAGGCCCGCGTCCGCGCCGGCCAGACGATCCTGGTGCACGGCGCGAACGGCGGGGTCGGCACCGTCCTGGTCCAACTCGCCCACGCCGCAGGGGTGAACGTGATCGGCACGGCGTCCCCGCGCCACCACGACGCGCTGCGCGACCAGGGTGTCCAGCCCATCGACTACCGCACCCCGGACCTCGCCGCACGCGTCCGCGAGCTCTCCCCGCGCGGCGTGGACGCCGTCTTCGACCACGTCGGCGGCCCCGGCGTCGTCCGGTCCTGGCGCCTCCTCGCCCCCGGCGGCACGCTCGTCTCCTACGGCAGCGCCTCCACCCGTGACGACGAGGGCTCCAAGCAGTTGCCCGTGCTCAAGATCCTGGGCCGGGTCTGGACCTGGAACGCGCTGCCCAACGGCCGCCACGCCTACTTCTTCAACGTCTGGGCCGGGCGGGCCCTGAGCAAGAACCGGTTCCGTGCCCGGGTGAGTGCCGACCTCACCCAGGTCTTCGCGGCCCTCCAGCGCGGTGAGGTCAACGCCCGGATCGCCGCCCGACTGCCGCTCGCCCGTGTCGCCGACGCCCTGCGCCTGGCCGAGTCCGGCACGGTCGCCGGCAAGGTCGTACTGACGCCGTGACGCGCACCTCCCTCCCCTCTCCCCCGCTCGACTCGGAAGGACCTGCCATGACCACCGCCCCGCCCGCCCGCACACCCCGCCGTCACCGCGCCCGGCTGCTCGTCCCGGCGGCACTCGCGGTCCTGGTCTGCACGGCCACGACCGCCGCCGCCTCGGACACGTCACCGAAGACCACCGCGACGACGGTCGCGACCGTCGGTAGCCACCACGAGGGGGCGCAGCGGCCGAAGGCGATGCTCGACGACTGGCTCCGGCTCTGGAACGGCGACTACGACCGGGCGCCGGGCATCATCTCCCCCGCCTTCCGCGTCCACGCCGCCCTGATGGACGGCGGTGACGGCAGCTCGATCCGAGGCGTCGACGGGCTGGTCGCGTGGATCGCACAGACACGCGCGGCGTTCACCGACCTCCGCTTCACCGAGCAGATCGCCCCGCTGGTCGACGGCCACTACGCGTCCATACGGTGGACGGCCACCGGCACCTACGCCGGCGGCTTCCCCGGCGCCAAGGCAGCACCCGGGACCGTGATCACGTTCACCGGCACCGACACACTCCGTATGCGCGACGGCAGGTTCGTGGAGTACTGGGTCAACACCGACACCCTCCAACTCCTCACCCAGCTCAAGGCGTTGTGACCGCGGGGCGGCTGTCAGGCACCCCACGCCTCGACATGCCGGAGCACATAGTCGGCGAGTTCGGCGGGCTGGAGGTTGAGGGCTGCCACGCCCGGACGGCTCAGCGCGACCCTGACCGGTTCGAAGTCGCCCGTGTCGGGGTCGTCGAGCTCGGGACCGTGCCGGCGGTCCAGGTCCATGTCCAGCAGGTCGGCGAGGAAGTAGTGCTGGACGACGGTGCTCATCCCGCGTGGCTCGGTCAGGGTCAGGAACTCGGTGGCCGGACCGATCGTGGCCCCGATCTCCTCCAACGCCTCGCGGCGCAGGGCCGCTTCGAGATCCGCGTCCTCGGGCTCGACGCTCCCGCCGACGGTCGTGCAGTACGGATCACCGCCGGGCCAGCCCCGCTTCAGGAACACCAGATGACCGTCGTCGAGCAGCACGACACGCGCCTTGTGACGAACCCTCATGGGCCCAACGGTAGCGGGCGGACCGGCAGTTAACCCCGAATAACCTCCGAAGTCGGCCGACCCGTCCACCGGGCTGACGCACGAGTCCCAGGCGACCGTCTCAGCCGTACAACGCACGGAAGCCGCGGAGCATCGCCGACACGGCCGATGCGACAAGCGTGGGCAAACCGTCAAGCATCGCCCTCGCACAGACACGCGACTCTCGTTCATAGCTACGAACTTGGCTCCAGGTGGGTGCCCTCGTCACCGAACCTCTGATAGTTAACTTTCCTATCAGTTCGGCGGTACGACCAACTCCCCACCCCCCACCACCCTTTGGAGTCCCCGTGGTCCACCCGTTCCGCGACCCTGCGATCTCCGAGCCGACGAGCCCCTCGCGTCGGACGCTCCTCGCGCTCATCGGCGTGTCGCTCGCCGCAGCACCTCTGCTGCGCGCTCCGCAGGCCTCGGCAGCCCCCACGGCCGCCGCGGCGATCGGCCTCGACGACCCGGCGAAGAAGGAGATCGCCATGAAGCTGGTGTCGAGCGCGGAGAACTCCTCCCTCGACTGGAAGGCGCAGTACAAGTACATCGAGGACATAGGCGACGGCCGCGGCTACACCGCCGGCATCATCGGCTTCTGCTCCGGCACCGGCGACATGCTCGACCTCGTGCAGCTCTACGCGACCCGCAAGCCCGGCAACGTCCTCGCCAAGTACCTCCCCGCGCTCCGCAACGTCAACGGCACCGACTCGCACTCCGGACTCGACCCGAACTTCCCCAAGGACTGGCGCACGGCGGCCCAGGACACGGTGTTCCAGCAGGCGCAGAACGACGAACGCGACCGCGTGTACTTCAACCCCGCCGTCACCCAGGGCAAGACCGACGGGCTGCGCGTGCTGGGCCAGTTCACGTACTACGACGCCATCGTCATGCACGGCGACGGCGACGACCCCACCAGCTTCCGCAACATCCGCGCCCGCGCCCTGCGTTCGGCCAAGCCGCCGGCCCAGGGCGGCAACGAGACGACGTACCTCAACGCCTTCCTCGACGCGCGCGTGTGGGCCATGAAGCAGGAGGAGGCCCACAGCGACACCACCCGCGTCGACACCGAACAGCGCGTCTTCCTCCGCAACGGCAACTTCGACCTCAACACGCCGCTGAACTGGAAGGTCTACGGAGACAGTTACACCATCAACTGACCGGTCCTGCCGCCTGGTCGGGAGGCAGCTCGGCGGACAGTGCGGCGCCGGGACCCGAGGGCACGGGTCCTGGCGCCGCTGCCATTCCCCTCCGGATCACCTACCGTCGTGCGCCCACCTGAGGTCATGCCTGCCGCGCATCGCCCTATGCGGCACAGGACTTGGACACCCGCGCGGGCCCTTCCTAACGTGGTGCGTGAGCCCGCCGTCCGCTGCCGCCGGGTCGACCCGAACCGACCTGGAGGATCTCCACTGTGCGTGTTTTCGTTGCGGGTGCGACGGGTTACATCGGCTCCGCCGTCGTCCGCGAACTCCTCGACGCGGGGCACCATGTCCTCGGCCTCGCCCGCTCGGACCCGGCCGCAGACACGTTGACGCGATCCGGCGTAGACGTGCACCGCGGTGACATCGACGACGCCGACAGCCTCCGCGCCGGAGCCGCGGCGGCGGACGGTGTCGTCTACGCCGCGAACCAGCACATCTCCGAAACCACCGACCCGGCCGCACGCGCGAAGGCCGAGCTGAACGCGGTGGAGGCGATCGCCACGGAGTTGGAGGGCACGGGCAAGCCCTTCGTGGTCACTTCAGGGGTCATCGGCCGCACACCGGGCCACCTGCTCACCGAAGAGACACCCACCGTCGCCAACCCCGTCACGGCTCTACGGCTCCAGGTCGAGCTGTCCGTCCTCGTCGCGGGCGAGCGCGGAGTGCGTTCGTCCTCGGTACGGCTGGCCCCGACCGTGCACGGCCCGGGGGACACGCGCGGGTTCATCTCGACGCTCGTCGGCGTCGCTCGTACGACGGGTGTGTCCGCCTTCGTCGGCGACGGGTCGAACCGCTGGCCGGCGGTGCACCGACGTGACGCGGCGACCCTGTACCGACTCGCCCTGGAATCCGCCCCTGCCGGTACGCCCCTCCACGCGGTCGCCGAGGATGGAGTGCCGTTCGGGGACATCGCGCGGGCCATCGGCCGCCAGTTGAAGGTCCCCGCCGTCAGCCTGACACCCGAGGAGGCGAGCCGGCACTTCGTCGGTTTCCTCGCTCCGCTGGTCGCGCTCGACACCCCGGCGTCGAGCGCACTCACGCGGCAGCTCACAGGGTGGCGGCCGACGCACCCCGCACTGGTCCCGGACATCGAAGAGGGCCACTACTTCGGGGAGTTCAGCGCAGGACACCGATCCGGTCCGGGGTGAGGCGAGGGCTCGGTCGAAGTCCCTTGTGTCCTGCGGCGGCCAGCAGCTCGTAGGTCTCGACTCGGCTGGCGCGGACCCGTTGTTCGGCATCGCCGTGCGGAGCGTCCGCCGTGGCGGCGAGGGCCGCCGCCATCTTGGTCCGGCCCCGGCTCAGCCTGCTGCGCACCGTGCCGACCGGAACCCCGCAGACCTCCGCGATCCGTTCGTACGAGGTGACCCCGGTGGCGAAGGAGCGCAGCACCAACGGCAAACGCAACGCCGGGGAGAGCTCCGCCAGGGCCTCCCAGACCCAGTCGCGCAGCGCGTTGCGCTCAAGCCACTGTTCCGGGCCCATGTGCGTTGATCGCAGCGGCAGTTCACTCACCGGCCGGACCACGACCGCCTCCCGCAGCACCTGCCGACCGGCGTTGCGCACGATCATCCGCAGCCACGCGCCCACCGCCTCCGGATCACGCACGTCCCCGATCCGCAGCAGCGCCGCCAGCGCCGCGTCCTGCATCACGTCGTCGGCATCCGCGCCCGGCCCCAGAATGCTCACCGCCACGGCGCGCATGCCGGCCCGGTGCCGTTTCAACAGCAGCCCCAGCGCGGCGACTTCACCCGCCTGGGCCGCGCGCGTCAGCTTCGCGTCCTCCGTGCGTGCCGCCCCCGCGACGTCCCCCATCATGAGTCCCTTTCGGCACCTGGTCACGACTGTTCGGGGGCACCCTGACGAGAGCCGTCCTCCGAACCCGGGCGTTCGGGCCCGGCGGACGGCTCACCGTTCACCGGTTCGGCAGGGTGCCGTGTGTCAGGCGTCCGCCAGCCAACTGCCGTGGAATCCGGCGGGTACCCGTCGGGGCAGGTGGATGGTGGCCACCGGCTCCCGGGTGAGGTTGTCGGCGTCGAGGATGACAAGGTCGCTGCGGTCGGTCGAGGCGTCGTAGACGTAGGTCATGAGCCAGCCTGGGCCGCCGGGTTGATCGTCGGCCGGGGCGAAGGCCGCCTCGCCCGGGAAGCGTCCGGGGGCGAAGTAGTGGCTGGCGACGCTCGACTTGCGGAGGTCGTACCGGTGGATCGCGGCACGCGACTCGTTCGGGTCGTACTGCGGGAGCTCCGGAACGGGTGCCGCGGTGGCGTGGCCGAAGTCGGCGGGCAGGCCCGCGAGTCGGTCGTCGATGCGGGGGAACTCCCCGGGTGGTCGTCCAGTTGCTCCTCGCTGATCGCGCGGGTGGTGAGGTCGATGGTCCACCGCCACAGGTGCGCCGCCGTCGCCACGGTCACGCCGTCCCGCAGGGACGGGTACCGCATGCCGAGCAGGACGAGGCTCCGACCGCCGTTCTCCTCATAGGAGTTGAGGGTGTGGAAGACGTAGCAGGGGTCGATGTCGAACCAGCGGATGTCGCCGTACGGATCGTCCCTGCGCAGTACGCCGAGCCTGGCTCCGTAGGTGTCGGACCAGACGTACGGCATGCCTCCGGTCGGATCCATGGCCCGCTCGATGCTGAACACGGCGGGCAGGTCCATGAAGACGACATGGTTCCTGGTGAGGTAGAAGTCGTGCATCATCGTGTGCGCCGGCACGTCGATCGGTCGGCTGACGGGCCGAGGTCGATCGCCAACTCCCTGAGCGCCAGCTCCAGTTGCGGCACCGTCGCGATCCGCGCATCCGCCGGGAGGTGCTCGTCGAGCGCGCGGCGCACCGTGGCCGGCAGCGACTGGGACACGTCGGAGAGGATGGCCAGGAAGTGGCTCCTTCTTGTCGCGCTTCGTCGCCGTAGAGCGCTTGGTCGCCGTGGACGGGTGTCTGCGGTGGCCCCGAGGGCACCCCCACCCTCGTTACGGAGAATATATCTCCACTTTCTTCGACCCAGGAAGCCCCGCGACTCGACTCTCCCGGACGATCACCCATCGCCCACCCGGCCACGCCGGGCGGCACGGCGGGCACCCCTTCCCATCAGGGACGATGCCCGGGATCCGAGCGCTGAAGGCGTACCCGTGAAGCCGCCCACGCTCCGCGGTCGGCCTGTCGACAGTCGTCGCCGAGGCGGCATCGAGGGCGTTTTCCACTTCGGTTCGATCCCTTGACAGCCCCAACCGGCCGTTCCCAGACTACCGACCATTCGGTTGACGGCGCGGGCCGAGCGCCCCCGCTGTCGACATTCCAGAAGGGTTGGTCACCATGGCCGAAGTGTCGCTTCACGATGCCCAGAGTCCGCCGGTCCCGACAGTCACCACCTCCCACATCGGTCACGCGACAGCCGTGGGGGCGGCCGGATTCGCGTGGTGCTCGCTCATCCTGGGCCTGCACACCGCCGGAATCATCGACGCGGCCGACGGCACGATCGTGCTGGCGGGGACCTTCTTCTACGGCGGCATCGTCCAACTCGTCGCGGGCTTCTTCGCGTTGGCGTCCGGCGCGTCGTTCGCAGCCGCGTTCCTGACGGCGTACGGGGCGTTCTGGCTCGGCTACACCGTCATCGAGTTCTGGGCGGCGCCCCACATCGCGGGAGCGGCGGCGGCCGCGGCGAAGGCCGGCGGAGCGTCGGCAGAGGCTACGGCGGCCGCGGGCGGACACGCGGTGATGCAGTCGCTGGGGCTGTTCCTCATCGCGTGGCTGGTCGTCACGCTGGTCTTCGCCGTCGCCAGCCTGGGCACGAACGCGGTGATCGTGAGCGCGTTCGCCCTGCTGACGCTGACGATCGTGCTGCTGGTGACCGCCTACCTGGGCGCTTCGAGCGCGGGTGTGCCGAGCGACTCGGTGCTGCACACCGCCGGCTACGTCGAGATCGTGCTGGCCGCCGTCGCCTTCTATCTGGTCCTGGCGGAACTGACCAACGACATCCGCGGACGCACCGTGTTCCCGCTCTTCGCCCTGAACCGCGACCGGCAGGCCGTCCCGCAGACGGCGTGACGAGGAACCCCCCACCCGCCTCAAGGAGCCGCATGAAGAAACCCAAGGCAAGCGACGGGATCAAACTGCCGCACAGAGTCACCGTACTGAGCAGCGTCTCCGCGGTGCTCCTCCTCGTGGCCGCAGGCCGGACGACAGCCACCGCACTCCCCGTGCACGCGACCAACTGGCAGCCGCCCGCGGCCAGTTACGCGGCGAGCGCGCCCGTCCACACCACCGTCACCATGGACGACGGCGTGAAGATCGCCGTCGAGGTCGTCTACCCGACCGACCCGAGCACCGGCGCCCGCGCGGCGGGCCCGTTCCCCGTGCTCCTGACCCAGAATCCCTACGGCGCGCAGCGCTCCGACCCCGCGGACAGCGGAACCTACTTCGTGCAGCGGGGCTACATCTACGTGGCCTCCGCCGTGCGCGGCACCGGTGACTCAGGCGGGCAGGTCGACTGGTTCGGGGCCCGGCAGGGCAAGGACGGAGCCGACCTCGTCGACTGGGCGGCCCACTCGCTGTCGGGGGCCAACGGCAAGGTGGGGCTTGACGGTTGCTCCTACCTCGGGGTCGACCAGTGGTTCACCGCCGCGGCCGTGGGCAAGAACTCCGCGCTGAAAGCCATCACACCGTTCTGCACCGACTCGGACCTCTACAACGATCTCAACGGCAACGGCGGGATCACCACCTCCTTCATGGCCGGCATCGCCCGGGCCGAGCCGCGCGGGCCCGAGGACGACCCCGCCACCGACCAGCAGTCGGTGACCATCGCCCAGCAGGCTTCGGGCGGTTCACGCTCGTACAACGACGCCTACTGGCAGTCCCTGAACGTCCAGAAGCTCATGCCGCGGATCGTGGGCAACAACGTTCCGGCACTGACCGAGGCCGGCTGGAACGACCTCTTCCCCGGCGGCAACCTCGGCGCCTACGTGTCCGCCCAAAACGCCTACTACCACCGGCCGTTGACCGATCCGATCTCGTCGGACGAACCCGTCACCGGCCGCTACCAGGCGATCGTCGGACCCTGGACCCACGGCGAGCACGTCAACGAGTCGACGCTGCAGGGCATCCGCCTGGAGTGGTTCGACACCTGGCTCAAGAACGCGCCCACCGGCATGGCCACCACCTCAACACCCCTGCACCTGTTCGAGAACGGCGCGGACACCTGGGTCGACAGCGCCATCTGGCCCCTGTCCTCCGACGCCCGTACCTACTACCTCGGCAACGGCTCCCTCACTCCCGGCAAACCGACCGACGAGGGCAGCGACTCGCTCTGCTGGAGCGCGGCCACCGCGGCCAACACACTGACGTACACCACCGCCCCGCTCGCCAAGGCGGCCCTGCTCAACGGCCCGACCGACGTCACTCTCTACGCCAAGTCGACGACACCGGAGACCGAACTGTCGGCCAAGCTGAGCATCGTCGCGCCGGACGGGACGGTGACCAAGCAGGCCGACGGAATCCTCCTGGGCAGCCAACGCGCCGTGGACACCCAGGAGAGCTGGTACGGCGACAACGGCACCCTGCTCAAACCCGGCCACCCCTCCACCCAGGCATCACAGCGCCCGGTGACACCCGGCCAGACGACTCGGTACGACATCTCCCTGCTGTCCAACTTCACCAGGATTCCGGCCGGTTACCGGATCCAGATCAGCATCAACAGCCAACCGCCGGCCGACTTCCACTACCCCGTCGCCCCGACCCCGCAGGAACTGGCGAACCTGGCCGGCGGTATCTACACCGTCGAGCGCTCCCCGCAAGCGGCGTCCTTCGTCAACCTGCCTCTGACGACGCCGAGTTCGGCCACTCCCGGCAACGGCAACTGGGGACCGTCCTCCTGAAACACGGGTATGAAACACGAGTGGCGGTCTGTCCCTACGGCAGACCTGCCGCTCCTGTCCCGCCCGCTACTCCTGTGGGGAGGCGGGCCTGCTCAGACCCATCACCTGCTCCACCGTCTCGTTGCTCAGACTCGGGGTCGTCAGCGGAGGGTTGTCGGGACGCTGCCGGATGCCGTTCAGGATGATCTCGAAATAGCGGCGCCAGACATCGGGCCGCTTGCCCTGCGTGAACTGACTGGCGGCACTGAGCATCTGCACGACGAGGGGGATGTCGGAGGGAGTGATCTCCGCACGCAGGTCCCCGCTCTCCTGCGCCCGACGGATCAGCGCCTCCAGAAAGGGGAGCATCCCGCCCCGCACCGTCTCGATGGGCTCGGAACTGTGGCTCCCCAGCATGATCACCTCTTGGAGGCCACGATTCTCGGCGAGATCGGCCCCCATCTCCATCAGGAAGTCCACGAACCCTTCCCAGGGATCGGGGTGAGCGAGCGCCCGCTCCGCGGATGCCTGCCGCATCCCCAGATCCTGCTCGAACAGGGCCCGTACAAGGGTCTCTTTGTCAGGGAAGCGCCGATACACGGTCCCGACCCCGACCCCCGCGTGCCGGGCCACATCGTCGAGCGTGACCCGCAGCCCGTGCTGGCCGAAGACCTCCCGCGCGGCACGCAGAATCTTCTCCCGGTTGAGGGCGGCGTCGCGCCTCAGCGGGCGGTCGCCCTCCATCGGAGCATCAACTCCGGAGCCCTCAGCCATAACCCCATGTTAACCCTGTTGATCACAGGCCGGATTGGCCACCGCACGCCCTACTCCAGGGCCTCCGGCAGAAAACGTTGCAACCACCGTCGGGGTACACTGACGCGGCCCATGAGAACCGCGTCGTGCCTGGTCGCACGGCTGTCACAGCGAGGGGGGTGGGCGCCATTCAGGTTCGCCCCGCCCGTATCCAGGATGTCGCGGCCGCCGCAGGGGTCTCGGTGTCCACGGTGTCGAACGTCCTGAACCGGCCCGAGCGGGTCAACGCCCGCACCGCCGAGCGGGTCCGTGACGCGGTTGCCGCGCTCGACTACGTGCCGCATCCGGGAGCCGCCGGACTGCGCACCGGACACTCGTCCTCGATCGGCCTGGTCCTGCCCGACGTGGCCAACTCGTTCTACTCACGCATCGCACGGGGCGCCGCCGACGCGGCCTACGACCACGGCTACTCCCTCGTGCTCTGCGACAGCGGCGACGCCCCCGAGCGGGAGCAGGGCTACTTCACGATGCTGATCGAGCAGCGGGCCGTAGGGGCGGTGGTGGTCCCGCTCGGCGCCGATCCGACCCGGCTCACCCGGCTGCGCGAACGCGGCATCCCTCTGGTCCTCGCGGACCGCGCGCTGTCGGCCCAGGACGGCTGTTCCGTCTCCGTCGACGACATCGCCGGCGGCCGGGTCGCCGTGCAGCACCTCCTCGACTGCGGGGCGCGCGACATCCTCGTCGTGAACGGCGAGCGCGGCATCGTGCAGTGCGCCGAGCGCTACCAGGGCGCCCGGCAGGCCGTGCGCACCCGCCGCGAGGCGCGGGTCCGCCAGATCGTCGCCGACGAGATGACGGTCGCGTACGGCCTGGAGATCGCCCGCACTCTCGACGAGCTGCCCGACGGGGTCTTCTGCACCAACGACTTCCTCGCCGCCGGGCTGTGCCGGGGACTGGGCGAACGGGGAGTGCGAATACCCCAGGAGGTACAGGTCGTCGGCTACGGCGACCTCGACATCGCGAGCTTCGTCGGCACGACCCTGACGACGGTCCGGCAACCCGTCGAGGAACTCGGCAGAGCGGCCGTGGGCATGCTGCTCGACGAGGTGGAGGCCCGCCCCGAACACGCCCACGAGACACGGGTGTTCGCGCCCGACCTCGTCCTACGGGACTCCACTCGACCCCTGTCAGTCCCGAATCCGTAGCGTCACCGGCCCCAGCAGCCCCGACGAGAGTTGGGACGGGAAAGCCCAGGCGGTGGGAGTGGCTTCGGCGAGATAGGGAGCCAGGGTGTTGTTCACGGTCACGTCCAGCCGCACCAACCGCCCTGCGGCGCCCGCGAGTTCGAAACGGTACGGAGCGCAGAACGCCTCCCCGACACACTTCCCGTCGAGGACAACCGACACGCTGCCGCGCACCTGCCCCAGATCCAGTACCGGGTCCGGCCCGGCCGGCACCTCCACCTCCCGCGAGTACGTCACACCACCGCTCCAGCCGCCCAGCCCCAGCAACTGCCAGTCCCCCAGGGGTAGTTGCGCCGGTACCGTGCGGACGCGCGCCGGTCCGCGCCAGGCGGAGCCGCCCCGCAGTACGGCCGTGGGAGCGGTGACGACCTCGACCTCCGTCGGCTCCGGGAGCGCTCGGTCCAGTGCCAGGACCCGGCCGTCGAGCCGCGTCTCGTTGCCGTCGCCGACCCGCACCCTCGCGGGCAACTCCACTGGCAGGTCCAGGGATTCGGTGCCCGGCGGCACGGTGAAGCGGAAACGCTGGGCGCGTTCACGGACGGCGTCCGTGGAGCGCAGCGGCAGTACGGCAGTGCCGAGCACCGGGGCACCGGTGATCCACTCGGTGTCCGGCAACGGGTGCGGTCGTACGGCCGCGTAGCAGTGCTGCAACTCCCCCCACCGGCCCTCGTGTTCGACGGTACGGCCACGCCACTCCCCCGTCTCGGCCTCCCAACCGGCGCCGCTCACAAGTGAGTTCACCGGGCCTTCCGCGCCGGCCACGCAGTCGACGAACACCGCCTCGCGCGGATGGACGGTGTCGGCCACCACCTCCAGCACGTGTTCGCCTTCCCCGAGGGCGAGTTCATGCCGGAAGAACATGGGCACCGCGCCCCAGTCGGACTCGTAGTACTCCACCTTTTCCTGGCGCGCGACGACCTCCCCGTCGAGCGACACTGTGACGCCCACCGCGGCGCCCACGACAAGTACCGCCTGGCCAGCGGCATGCAGCCGCCCTCGATAGGTCACGCCACCGGAGGGTCGTACATCGTCGGGCAGGCACATGAACTGCGGGCGCGACCCGAACCCGTCCGGACGGCTCAGGCAGAAGTAGCTGCCCAACGGTGTGTCGGCCGTGCCGGAGATCAGCAGCGGCCTGTCCTGAGCGTCCCCCAGCTCGTATTCGAGGATGTTGTGGGTCCGGCGGAGCTCCACGCGGGTGGTGGCGAGGTACCCGGTGCCGGTGTCCATGCGCTCGCCGTTCCACCACACCCGCTTGGTGGCCGCGGCGCCGATGTGCAGATCGGCGGGGCCACGGTGGTCCGTCTCCACGATCGAACGGACCCGGGCGACCGATCCGGGCCCGGGCACCGGGACCCGTACGAACTCCTCTGTCACCAGGCCCTTGTTGCCGAGCAGGCCGTCCGGGTCCGGGATGCCGCGGCTCGACGAGTACAGCGAACAGCGCCATCCCAAGTCCGCTGAGAAGAGAGGCAGTTCACCGGCGAGGACCCGTTCGACGGAGGACGAGTCCAGCGGATCGGGGGCCTGGGCGGACGGCACCGGAGGGAGGACGCGGACCCGGTTGCCGTACGTCGCCCGCGTCTGCTCCCACTTCGCGTCGGGGCCGCCGGTCTCGGTCCACCTCATCGTCCAGATCTGCGGTTCGGCGACGGACGAGCCCGCGGGCAGGGCCAGGTCGCCCCAGGTGTTGTCCATGGTCGGGACCAGGCGGCCCTCCCAACCGGTCGACAGGTCGATCGTCCGCTCCGGCACGGGTGAGGGTGCCGCTGTTCGGATCGTCTGGGAGGTGCCTTCGCGCCATACGACGAGGACGGCCGGGGCGCCCTCCAGGGGCACCTCGATGGTCGAACGGCCCTCGGAGACGGTGACTTGGGCCGGGCGGCGGGCGCCGGTCGCCGGGTTCCAGATCTCGGCCTCGGTGACCACGGCGTGCACGGTGACTGTCGAGTGGCGGGCGTAACGCGCCGGGTCCGCCTCGTGGTTGGCGTCCCCCGGCAGCGTGCGAGCGTCGGGGAAGGCTCCCGTCACCAGGGCGACCGCCTCAACTCCCTTTCTCCTGACGAGCAGTGGCACCTCGCCGGTCGCGTGACCGGCGGTCTCGGCCACCGCCGCCGCACCGGCCTCGGCGTCGCGCGCCCGCTCCAGTCTCGGGTGCTTCAGCAGTGCCGCGACGACGGAATCGTCACCGGACTGTCCGGCCGCCGTCGCGGGCGGACGGCCTACGACCACCACCCGGCCGCCCGCGTCGAGGAGTTGGGCCAGTCGGCGTGCCGTCTCCTCCTCCAGGACGCTCGCCGAGGGCAGCAGAACCGCGCGGTACGTCAAGTCCGTGACGTGCAGGGCTCCTTCGGCGGTCGTGGCGCGCTGCACGGAGGCGTCGTCGACGATGTCGAAGGCGATGCGGTGGCGGTCGAGTGAACCGACGTGCGGGTCAAGCCAGTTGTTCGTGCCGCACAGGTCCAGGTAGTGGCGCTGTGTCTCGTCGACGTCGGCGTGGTCGTCGCCCAGGCGGCCGTCGCCGAAGTGTTTGACGGGTGCGTCCAACGGGATGAGGGACTGCATGGTGGCGGTGGGGTGCAGGACCGCGACGTCGGCGCTGTAGGTGCCCCAGGACATGATCGAGCAGATCCGGGCGACGGCTCGGGAGAACGCCGGGTAATGCTGCCAGTAGGGCTGGCGCCAGTCGGTCGACGGGGGCGCCCACTCGAACCAGCCTCCCGCCGTGCCGAAGTAACTGGCGTGCGGGTTGTACAGGTTGGCGCCGCTGCGCAGGAACGGCAGGAGCCAGTCGTAGGTGTCCGCCAGGGTGCCGCCCCAGCCGGAGGAGTGGAACGCCTCGATCCAGACGCGCTCGTGGCCGTAGAGGTGGGCCATGGACGAGTGGACCTTGGAGTCGCCGTGGTGGTCGCTGCCGGCGGCGCCGTACCAGCGGTGGGTGCGGAAGTAGTCGGTGTAGATCTGCGTCGACTGGGCCGGGAAACCCGCCCGCGCGGGGTGGCTCTGGTCGGCCCCGACGAGCATGCCGCGTTCGTCGTGCCACGCGGCGAGGGGCTTGAAGAGGGCCTCTTCGGTGAGTTCGGCGCGGACCGCGTAGTAGTCGGCGCGGATCTTCGCCGCGCGCGCGGTCACCGGGCCGAACAGGGCGGGGAGGTGGTCGAGCAGGTCGTAGCCGCGACGGGTGCGGAACTCGTCGGGGAGGCGGTGGCTCCAGGAGTTCGTGCCGGGCAGCTCGTCCTGGAAGCTGCCCGCGATGACGTTGCCCAGGTATTCGGGGACGCGCCGGTCGTACTCGTGGTGGACGGCGTCCAGCAGCAGTCCCACGGCGTGCGGGTCCAGGTAGTCGAAGGCGGTGGGGACGGCGACGACAAGCCGTACGTCCGTCCCCTCGGCGGCCGGGATCCGGAAGGCGTCCGAGCCGGGGGCCACGGGGAGGCGGCGGCCCTCCAAGTCGTAGGCGGCCACGAGGGTTTCGGCTCCGCGCAGTGCGACCGTGCCGCCGGTGACGGTCGCCCTCCGAGAGCGCAGGGCGCGGCCGGTTGCTTCCGGGTGGCGGCGGGTGACGGCGCCCTGGACGTTGGCGCCGGAGAAGCCGATCTGGTCGTAGAACCACAGCCGTGTGCCGATGTCCCGGGCGATCCGGCAGGCGTCGGTGAAGCGGTCCCACCACTCCTCGCCGAACCACGGCGGGTCGTCGGTCCGGGCGCCGAAGGCCGGGCCGGCCGGGGCCAGGTTGATGACGACGAGGTTGTGGACGCCACCGTCCGCGAACCGGCGCAGCTGCCAGGCGAGTTGCTCGCGGGTGACCTTGGCGCCGGACCACCACCACAGCGGGGTGGGGCCGAAGTCCCGGGGCGGGGCGTCGAAGAGCTGCTGCAAAGCGGGCGAGATCACGATGTTGGTCCTTCCGAGTGCGGCTCGGGCACCCTCACCGGTCAAAAAACGTTTTAGGTCGGCTCAGTCGTCCTCCACCTGCAATGTTGGCATCGGATCCGAATGGCGGGAAGGAGGCCCGCTCCACTTCCCACGGATGCGTGCAAGAGGGCTTGTTGGAACGTTTTTTGAACCCTATATTCACTGCGACCCCGGCCCAGAGCCGCGAGGAGCCGCATCATGATCCGATTCTCACCTTCACCGGAACACGCGGAACAACCCATTCCGAAGCACTTGTGGAAGGTCGCGGCCCTCTCGGGCATGGCCTCCTACCTCGACGCCGCGCTCATCGTCAGCATCGCCGTCAACCTGGCCATCTACCGCGACCACTACGACATGGGCGTGTGGATGGCCGGGGCGATCAGCGCGATCGTCACCGGCTGCATCGCCGTCGGCTCCCTGGTCGGCGGACGGCTCGCCGACATGTTCGGGCGCCGCCGTGTCTACAACCTGGACATCCTCTGCTACGCGGTGGGCGCGATCGTCATCACGCTGGCGCCGAACGACATCGTCCTCTTCGTCGGCGTGCTCGTCGCGGGACTGGCGGCCGGCGCCGATCTGCCGACGTCCCTGGCCGTGGTCTCGGACGCCGCGCCCGCCGACGGCCGGGCACGTCTCGTGTCGTTCACCCAGGTCATGTGGGTGCTGGGCATCGTCGTCGTCGTCTTCCTCGGCTACGTCCTGTCGGACACGGGCATGATCGGGGCGCGGATCATCACCGGCCATCTGATCGTCGCCGCGCTGGTCACCTACCTGCTCCGCGCCCGGCTGAAGCTGGCCGACGAACCGTCGGACGCGGCCTTGAAGGAGGAGGCCGCCGCGCTGGCCGCTCCGCGCGGCATCGAGCTCAAGAACGTGTGGAACCGTGCCGCGCTGCTGCCGATGGTCGCGACCTTCGTCTACTACGTCACCTGGGGCATCGGCGCCAACACCTTCGGCCAGTTCGGCACATACCTACTGGTCACGGTCAGCGGCGCCTCGCAGAGCCTGGCCACCGGGATCAACCTGGCCTTCCTGCCGATCGCGCTGGTCCTGACCTTCGTCTTCGTACGGGTCGCCGACACCCCCTGGCGCGACCGGCTGTTCTACGTCTTCACCGTCGTGCAGGTCGTGGCCTTCTGCATCGCCTCCCTCACGGCGGGCGCCCTGGTCGGCATGCTCGTCTTCTTCGTGCTGTACCAGATCTCCAACCCCTTTGCCGGGGAGGCCAGTTACAAGGTGTGGTCGCAACTGACGCTGCCTCCGGACACCCGCGGCACCACCCAGGGCCTCACCTACGCGCTGTCGCGCGGGGTCTTCGCGGGCGTCGCCTTCGTCACGCCCGCGCTGATGGACTACAGCGCGTCGCTCCTGCTGTGGTTGATCACGCTCTGCATGGCGGCGTCGGGGGTCGCGGGCGTGTACGTCATCCATGTCCTCATCCGGCGCTCCCCCGACACCGCCGTCGCCCCGGCGACAGGTCTGGGCGTGGCCCGCACCTGAATCCATCCGCACCGGATCCGAACCCGCGCCGACCCCGTAAGGAACACCGCCCATGGCACCGACCGACCCCACGACCGTGACCGCCGAACACCCCACGACCGTGACCGCGGAACGCGCCGCCGCCCTGCGCGAGTTGCTTCCCCCGGTGTCCCGCCGCCGCACCCGGATCGGACTCGTGGCGGGCGGACTCGGCGCCTACTGGCCCCAATTCCCGGACCTGCTCCCCCAGTTGAGGGAGTCGTCCGCGTACGTCGCCGAGCGCTTCCAGCGGATGGACGCGGAGGTGACCGACGTCGGCTTCATCTCCGACGCCGTGGAGGGAGCTGCCGCGGCGGAGCAACTGCGGCGCGCGGACTGCGACTTGATCGTCCTGTTCCTGACGACATACCTGACCTCGTCGATGGTGCTGCCGATCGCCCAGCGCTCGCACACCCCCGTCCTGGTCATCGACCTCCAGCCGTCCGAGCGGATGGACCACGCCTCCTTCGACACGGGCGCCTGGCTGGCCTACTGCGGGCAGTGCCCGGTGCCGGAGGTCGGCAACGTGTTCCGGCGCGCCGGGATCCCCTTCCGGTCGGTGTCGGGGTGGCTGCGCCAGGAGTCGGCGTGGCAGCGCATCGAGCAGTGGATCCGGGCCGCCCACGTGCGGGCCGCGCTCCGCCATGCCCGGCACGGTCTGATGGGGCATCTGTATCCCGGCATGCTCGACGTGTCGACCGATCTGACGCTGCTCCCGGCGACGTTCGGCTCGCACGTCGAGGTGCTGGAGTTCGACGATCTACGGCATCGGGTGGAGCAGGTGAGCGAGGCCGAGACCCGTGAACGCACGGCCCTCGCCCGGCGGATCTTCGCCGTGGACGACAGCGTGGTGGACGAGGACTTCGCGTGGGGGGCGACCGTGTCCGTCGCCCTCGACCGGCTCGTCGAGGACTTCGGCCTCGACACCCTCGCCTACTACCACCGAGGACTCGACGGCGAACTGCACGAACGGCTCGGCGCCGGCATGATCCTGGGCGCCTCCTTGCTCACCGCCCGGGGCGTACCGGCCGCCGGCGAGTACGAACTACGCACCAGCCTGGCCCAGTTGGCGACGCAGAGCATCGGCGCCGGGGGTTCGTTCACCGAGATCCAGGCCCTCGACTTCGAGGCCGGCGTGGTCGAGATGGGCCACGACGGCCCCGCCCACCTCGCCCTCAGCGCCCGCGACCCGCTGCTGCGCGGCCTGGGCGTCTACCACGGCAAGCGCGGCTGGGGCGTCAGCGTGGAGTTCGACGTCCAACACGGCGCCGTCACCCTCCTGGGCCTCGGACAGGACGCCGACGGCACCCTGTCCTTCATCACGTCCGAGGGCACCGTCGTCCCCGGACCACACCTCGCGATCGGCAACACCACCAACCGCGTCGACTTCGGCCGCGACCCCGGCGAGTGGGTCGACGCGTGGAGCGCGACGGGCGTAGGCCACCACTGGTCCCTCGCGCTGGGCCACCACACGGCGGACTTCCGGGCCGCGGCGAGCCTGTTGGGGATCGAGCACCGGGAGGCGTGAGCGCGGGCTCTCCACCCGCCTGGAGGGCACCCCCTCAGTAGGGCAACTGAATCCGATGATTCTCCAACGCCACCGAGTACCGGCTCAGCAGAGCGTCGAATCCCGCCAGCAGAAGCCCCGCCGCCTCCCCCGCCTCGGCAAGGTCACCCCGCTCGCAGGCCTCCACCACCTCGGCCACATCGCCGCGAAGGATGTGAAGCGAGTCGCCCTGGATGAGAACACCGGGCAACCGGCGGCCGGGCAGGCGGACCACGGCATCGTTCCCACCGTCAGTGAACAGCTCTGCGTCTATACGCTCCATGGAGCCATCCAACCCGAGATCGCCGTCCGGCTCAACGACGTTGCACGCGGCGGACCTTGGGCACCGCGTTGTGACACCCGTGATCCGATCGCGGCGCCCCAGCGCAGATTGCCGGTCTCTTCAACGCCGACCACTCCGAGCTGCGCGCCGCCGGCTTCTCGGCCTCCGGACAGACCCTCGCCGTCGCCACGAGCAGCGGCCTCAGCCGGTGGAGCCGCTGTGCCGCGCACGGACGTAGGGTCGCTTCCCCGGCTCCCGGTCGCGGCCGTTCACCCAGAAGAACAGGACCACCGAGGACACCGCGGCGACCGCGCACCACGTCGAGACGAACTCCAGTTCCCACAGGGTCCAGCAGACCAGCGCGCCGGCCGTGACCAGGATCCCCATCACCACCAGCCCGCGCTCACCGGACAGGACCAGTGAGCCGATCGTCGCCACGAGGTAGCCCCCGATGACCAGTTGGGCGTAGGGAAGGTCGACGACGTAGCCGAGGGTGTGGCCGCGGATCTCGGCCGTCACGGGGTGTGCGGCGAGGGCGTGGGCGAGGGCCGCCGCGGTCGCCGCGCCGACCGCGACCAGTACGCCGATCCGGGCCCGTGCCCGTCGTGGCGCGGCACACCACACGCCCATCGGGACCCACACCGCGAGCAGGGGCATGGCGATGGCGGCCCAGACGAGGGTGGCGGCCCCCGCGCCCCCGTCGGCGGCCCACACCGCCGACTCCACGATCTGATGGGCACCCAGCAGCAAAGGCAGTGCGGCCATCGGGAGATCGGTCCGCCTGCGCGCCCGGACCACACAGGCCACTCCTACGGCGGCGACCGTCGCGCCCGCGACGAGGTCGGCCTTCGCACTCCAGCACATGGCACTTCCACGGGTTACGTTCGCGTCCACCTCGGTCACGGCCACGCTACGTCTCCGCCCCGCCGCGTCGCGGGTGACACGACGGCCGCGGCGGGCCGCGGTGGCATACCCGCGGGCTCGCCTTCGACGCCCCGCCCGGACAACACACCGCTCCCCGGGACCAGTTGACAGCCGTGCCACGAAACCACCCCCGGCCTGCGCGGGAACGTCCCCCCATGATTGGCTGACCCCGCCCGCCGCACACCGTGCGCACGCACAGGAGGACACCGCAGCCATGAGCAACGCCTACACGTTCGAGTACAAGGTCGTCAGCTTCCGGGAGTCGCTGATCGGCGACGCGCTGGACGGCGACAAGCTGGAGAAGGTCCTCAACAAGCAGGCCGAGGACGGCTGGGGCCTGAAGGCCATCACCGCCGCCGACGTCAAGGGCCGCATAGGTCCCGGCGCGGTCGAGGGCCTGCTCCTCACCTTCGAGCGGCCTCGCGCGTAACCACCGATGCCGTACGCGGGACGGGGGCCGGGAGTCGTCAGCACCGAGGAGTCGCGGTCGGCGTACCGGGGCCCGGGATCTCCCCCGACCCGCGCGGGATCAGCTCGGTCGGCATGACGACCCTGCGGGGCGGTGACGTGTCCCCGTGGATGCGGGCGAACAGCAGATGCGCGGCGCTCGTCGCGAGGGCGACCGGGTCCTGCGCGATGACCGTGACCGGCGGCGTCAACTGCGCGGCCAGCGCGAAGTCGTCGAAGGCGATGAACGCGACGGTGGCGGGCAGCACGGCCCGCACGCCGAACGCGAGCACTTCGTTGCCCGCGAGCACGGCCGTGGGCGGCTCCGGTGCGGAGAGGATCGCGGTGACGGCCCGGGCGGCGTCCGCGCCGGACCTCAGCCCGTGCCGCACGAGCGCCGGATCGGCGTCGATGCCCGCGGCGCTCAAGGCCGCCAGATAGCCGCGGTGCCGTTCGCCGAAGGTCCAGATCTCCGGCTTGTCGCCGAGGTAGCCGATACGGCGGTGGCCGTGCGCGATCAGATGGCGTACGGCCTGCCGTACCGCGCCGAAGTTGTCCACCACCACGGTGTCCACGTCCAGCCCCGGCGCCGCCCGGTCCACGCACACGATCTTCGTACCCCGCGCCTGCGCCGAGCGCAGAAAGCGGTGGTTGCCCGCGACCGGGGTGAGGATCAGTCCGTCGACCCGGCGGGCGGTGAAGGCCGCGATGACCTCGCGTTCGCGACGGAGGTCGGCGCGGCTGGCGCCGATGAGGACCATGTTGCCGCACCGGTGGGCGACGTCCTCGGTGGCCGAGGCGACGGCTGCCATGAACGGGTCGGCAACGTTGTCCACCATCAGTCCGATGGTCTGGCTCAATCGGTCCGTACGGCGCAACTGCCGTGCCACGTCGTCGCGTTGATAGCCCAACTTGTGGACGGCGGCCTCCACGCGGGCGGCGGTGAGGGGCGCCACGCCCACCTCGCCGTTGACCACCCGGGACACCGTCATCACGCTCACGCCCGCTTCCGCGGCTACGTCTTTCATCCTGGGACGGCTGGCCACGCCGCGTCCTCCAGATCTCGCCCAGCGCGACCGGACCGGCGGGCCGACAGCGTCCGCCCGAATCCCTGTCCGTCCCGACCCTTGACGCCCACTCATGGGCCTCCCAGAATCGACGAACTGTTAACGATACCAACCAGAAAGCACAGCATGGCCTCTGCAAGGGAACCACTTCTCGCGGCACACGGTGTGGTCAAGCGTTTCGGCCATGTCCAGGCGCTCTCGGGCGCCGACTTCACGGCGTACGCCGGCGAGGTCGTCGCACTGATCGGTGACAACGGCGCCGGCAAGTCGACTTTGGTGAACGTCCTGTCAGGCGTACTCACCCCGGACGAGGGCGAGGTGCGCCTGGACGGGGTGCCGGTCCGGTTCACGGGGCCGATGGACGCGCAACGGCACGGAGTCGAGACCGTCTACCAGGATCTTTCGCTGGCGCCGGATCTGGACGCGGCGGCAAATCTCTATCTCGGCAGGGAACTTGTGCGCGGAGGCGTGCTCGGTCGCCTGGGCGTGCTCGACCGGCCCACCATGCGCCGGGAGGCGATCGCGGCGTTCGGTGAACTGGGCGTGGAGCTGAAAGATGTGACGGCTCCTGTGACAACGTTGTCAGGAGGGCAGCGCCAGTCCGTGGCCGTGGCGCGCGCGGTCGCCTTCGCCAACAAGGTCATCTTCATGGACGAGCCGACCGCCGCCCTGGGCGTCGTCCAGCGCGCCCGTGTCCTGGAGACCGTCCGCAGGGTCGCCGACCGGGGCATCTGCGTCGTCCTCATCAGCCACAACATGCCCGAGGTGCTGTCGGTCGCCGACCGGGTCGAAGTACTGCGACTGGGGCGCAGAGTCGCCTCGTTCGCCGCGGCCGACGCCACGATCGAGAAACTCGTCGGCGCCATGACCGGGTCGCTGGACGAGCCCGTGCACAACGGGGGCAACGGCGCGGTCGGCGCGACGGAAGCGGAGGACGGGCGATGAGCGCCAACAGCCAGGACATCAAGCCGGCCGCCCCGGCACAGGACCCGCCCCCGGCCGACGAAGGGCGTTTCGCGGTACCCCCGTGGCTCCGACGGGCCGCCGGTATCAGCGAGTTGTGGACGTTCGTGATCCTCGTCGCGCTGGTCGCGTTCTTCACCATCGCGGCGCCGGGCAAGTTCTTCACCACGTACGACATCACGCAGATCGCCGTGAACGCGGCCATCTATCTGGTCCTCGGCGTCGGCATGACGTTCGTGATCATCACCGCGGGCATCGACCTGTCGATCGGCTCGGTGCTGGTGCTGGCGGCGGTCGCCGCCGGTGAGTACAACATCCACCACGGCGGGCCCACCGCCGGCTGGTTCACGGTCGCGGTCTGTGTCGTCATCGCCCTTGCCGTGGGGACGGGTTGGGGCGCGTTGCAGGGCGCGGTGGTGGCGACCGGGAAGGTGCCTCCGCTGATCGTGACCCTGGGCGGCCTGGGCGCGGCGCTCGGCATCGCCGAACTCGCCACCGGCGGCCAGGACCCGTCCGGGGCGTCCGCCGCCCACCTCCAGAACAGCCTGGGCTTCGGCAAGTTGCTCGGCATCCCCTGGATGGTGATCCTCGCCGCGGTGGTCACCGCCCTGTTCGGCGCGGTGCTCGGCGCCACGAAGTTCGGCAGCCACACCCTGGCCATCGGTTCCAACCCGACCGCCGTCCGCCGCGCGGGCATCCCGGTGGGCCGCCATCTGATCAAGGTCTACGGCCTGATGGGCCTGCTGGCCGGGCTGGGCGCGGTGATGTGGCTGGCGTCGTACGGCACGACGTCCATCGCCGGGCACTCCACCGACAACCTGAAGGTGATCACCGCGGTGGTCCTGGGCGGCACCAGCCTCTTCGGCGGCCGGGGTTCGGTACTGGGCACCGTGATCGGCGTGTTCATCCCCGCGGTGCTGACCACCGGGCTGATCGTCATCGGCGTTCAGCAGTACTGGCAGGACGTCGCCGTCGGTGTCGTCCTGGTCGCCGCCGTCTACATCGACCAGATGCGCAGGAAGACCCGAGAGCGCGGATGACCCCCGCCCCGGCCTTCGCCCCAACCCTCGTATGACCCAGGAGGACACCCTTATGTCGAGCAACCGCATTACGCGCAAGGTACTGGTCGCCGCGGGCACCGTGCTGGCCCTGACCGGCGCAGCCGCCTGCAGTTCGTCGAGCGACAGCGGCAGTTCGGGGTCGAAAGGAGGCGCCTCCGGCAAGAAGGTCCGGCTGATCACCGGCGTGAAGAGCGACCCCTTCTACATCACCATGACCTGCGCGGCGCAGACCGAGGCCAAGGCCAAGGGCATGGAATTCAGCGCCGACGGCTCCGCGCAGTGGGACGTGTCGGTCCAGCGCCCGCTCATCGACTCGGTCGCGGCGACGCGGCCCGACGGGCTGCTGATCTCGCCGGTCGACGTCAGCGCGCTCACCCCCTCGCTCAAGCAGATCCAGTCGTCCGGGACCAAGGTCGCGCTCGTGGACACCACCGTCACCGACTCCTCGATCGGCATCACCCGGATCTCGTCCGACAACGAGAAGGGCGGCCGGGTGGCGGCCGACGCGCTCGCCAAGCTGATGAACAAGAAGGGCTCGGCCATCGTCATCAGCGTCAAGCCCGGCGTCTCCACGACCGACGCCCGCATCAAGGGCTTCACCGAGGAGATGAAGAAGTACCCCGACATCAAGATGCTGCCCACCCTCTACGACAACGACCTGCCGGCCACCGCGGCCTCGCAGGTCCAGGCGACACTGGCCGCCCACCCCGACCTGGGCGGCGTGTTCGCGGGCAACACCAACACCGGCCAGGGCATAGCCACCGGCCTCAAGCAGGCCGGCAAGGAAGGCAAGGTGCAGGTCGCCGCGTTCGACGCCGAACCGGACGAGATCGCCTCGCTCAAGGCGGGCACCCTCCAGGTCCTGGTCGCGCAGGACCCGGCGGCGATCGGCCGGGAGGCCGTGGACCAGCTCGCCGCGGCCTTCGAGGGCAAGACGGTCCAGAAGTCGATCGGCACCAACATGGTCGCCATCACCAAGGCGAACATGAACGAGCCCGCGATCAGCAAGTTCTTCTACAAGGCGGGGTGTTGAGCACAGTCCCACCGCCGCCGCTGCCGGGTGCCCTCCTGCGTCACGGGTGCCCGGCAGCGGCGTATCAGAAAGGGGACTTTGCATGACCATGCGCGAGGGTGCATAATCTTCCCATGTCTAAGGTCCTCACCTCCCTCCCCACCGGCGAGCGCGTCGGCATCGCCTTCTCGGGCGGACTCGACACCTCCGTCGCGGTCGCCTGGATGCGCGACAAGGGTGCCGTCCCATGCACCTACACCGCCGACATCGGCCAGTACGACGAGCCCGACATCGCCTCGGTACCCGGCCGCGCGCAGGCCTACGGCGCCGAGATCGCGCGTCTGGTCGACTGCCGTGCGGCGCTGGTCGAGGAGGGCCTGGCCGCGCTGACCTGCGGGGCGTTCCACATCCGTTCCGGCGGGCGCGCCTATTTCAACACCACTCCGCTGGGCCGTGCCGTCACGGGCACGCTGCTGGTCCGGGCGATGCTGGAGGACGACGTCCAGATCTGGGGCGACGGCTCGACCTTCAAGGGCAACGACATCGAGCGGTTCTACCGCTACGGCCTGCTCGCCAACCCGCACCTGCGGATCTACAAGCCCTGGCTGGACGCGGACTTCGTGACCGAGCTGGGCGGCCGCAAGGAGATGTCGGAGTGGCTGCTCGCCCACGAGCTGCCCTACCGCGACAGCACGGAGAAGGCGTACTCCACCGACGCCAACATCTGGGGCGCCACTCACGAGGCCAAGACCCTGGAGCACCTGGACACGGGTGTGGAGACCGTTGAGCCGATCATGGGCGTGCGCTTCTGGGACCCGTCGGTCGAGATCGTCACCGAGGACGTGACGATCGGCTTCGACCAGGGCCGCCCGGTGACGATCAACGGCAAGGAGTTCTCCTCCCCCGTCGACCTGGTGATGGAGGCCAACGCCATCGGCGGCCGCCACGGCCTGGGCATGTCCGACCAGATCGAGAACCGGATCATCGAGGCGAAGAGCCGCGGCATCTACGAGGCGCCCGGCATGGCCCTCCTGCACGCGGCCTACGAGCGGCTCGTGAACGCGGTCCACAACGAGGACACCGTCGCCCAGTACCACAACGAGGGCAGGCGCCTGGGCCGTCTGATGTACGAGGGCCGCTGGCTGGACCCGCAGGCCCTGATGGTCCGGGAGTCCCTGCAGCGCTGGGTCGGCTCGGCGATCACCGGCGAGGTCACCCTGCGGCTGCGGCGCGGCGAGGACTACTCGCTCCTCGACACCGCGGGCCCGGCGTTCAGCTACCACCCGGACAAGCTGTCCATGGAGCGCACCGAGGACTCGGCCTTCGGCCCGGTGGACCGCATCGGCCAGCTGACGATGCGCAACCTCGACATCGCCGACTCCCGCGCCAAGCTGGAGCAGTACGCCAACCTCGGTCTGATCGGCACCGGCAACACCGCGATCGGCGCCGCCCAGGCCGCCGCGACCGGCCTCATCGGCAGCATGCCGGAGGGCGGCGCCGAGGCCATCGCCTCCCGGGGCGAGGTCTCCGAGGACGACGCGCTGCTCGACCGCGCCGCGATGGAGTCCGGCACGGACTGATCAACTCCGGGAATCAGCACCGCCGTTGGGCCGGTTCGACGCGTTCGCCGTCGGGCCGGCCTTTCGTCGGTCGGGGCCGGGTGCCGGGGGTGGCATGGAGGCATCAGGCGCTGATCAGGACCGCCGACCAGCCGCACCCTCCCCCCGGACTCCCCACGTACCCTTCCCCCGTGACCACGTACAAGACCGTCGACGTGAGCCTCGAAGCGATGCTCGACGACCTCCGGACCCTCGTCGAAGTCGAGTCCCCCTCCCGCGACCTGGACGCCTTGCGGACATCGGCCGAGACCGTCGCCGCTGTCGTCGAGGCGCGGCTCGGCGGCCGGGCCGTGCTCGTCGAGAACGAAGGCGGGCCGCACGTCCACTGGTCCGGCGGTGGCGTACCCCGCGTGCTGATCCTCGGTCACCACGACACCGTGTTCCCGCTCGGCACCCTCGCGCGCCGCCCCTTCCAGGTCGAGGACGGCCGGGCTACCGGCCCCGGTGTCTTCGACATGCTCGGCGGCCTGGTGCAGGCGATCCACGGGCTGGCGGGGCTCGACGACCTGTCCGGTGTCGAGATCCTGGTGACCGCGGACGAAGAGGTCGGTTCCCACTCCTCCCGGGCGCTCATCGAGGAACGTGCCCTCGCCTGCGGTGCCGTGCTCGTGGTCGAGGGTGCCGCCGACGGCGGGGGCGTGAAGACCGGCCGTAAGGGATGCGGCACGTTCGAGGTCTCCGTCGCGGGCCGGGCCTCGCACGCGGGGCTGGAGCCCGCCGCCGGGGTCAACGCGCTGGTCGAAGCGGCGCACCAGGTGCTGGACATCGTGGCGTTGGCGCGGCCCGAGGTCGGTACGACGGTCACGCCGACCGTCGCGTCCGCCGGAACGCTGGACAATGTCGTCCCCGCGCAGGCGACGGTCGTCGTGGACGTCCGGGTCGAGTCGGCCGGCGAGAGGGAACGCATCGAGTCCGCGTTCGCCGCCCTCGCTCCGCATCTCGACGAGGCCGTGATCACCGTACGAGGAGGTGTCGGCCGGCCGCCGATGCCCGAATCCGCGGCGGCCGGACTGTTCGCGGTGGCGGAGCGGCTGCTGCCCGGTCTCGAAGGCCGGGTGGTCGGCGGTGGGAGCGACGGCAACTTCACGGCCGCGCTGGGGGTGCCGACGCTCGACGGGCTGGGTGCGGTAGGGGGCGGGGCCCACGCCGACCACGAGTATCTGCTCGTCGCGTCGATGGTGGAGCGGGCGAACCTCGTCGCCGGGCTGGTGGACGCGATCCGGAGCGCTTGACCCCGGGCATGTCAGGTCCGCTCGGAGGGCATCAACAGACCATCGAAGAGCGATACTCGACCATGCGGGGGCTCGTCCCGTGATGGCCTCATACGGGAGCGGCAATCAGTGAGCAGTGTCAGCACAGTTGCGGGGAAGGTCGAAGTTCGGCTCCGTTGGGATCCGAGTCCCTGGGGGCAGCAGCCGCGCCATCTGGACATCGTCGCGGCGACCTACTCCGCCGACGCGCCGCACGGACGCCCGGTGTACGTCGTCAACTCCGAGAGCCGCTCGCCGGACGGCACGATCAACATGAGCCGGCACAGCGAGAGCGGCCAGGGGTACGGCTACATGGAGGTGATGGTCCTCGAACTCGACCGTCTCGCCGCGTCCTTCGCGCGGGTGGTCGTGGGGGTGGCCATCCATCAGAACGGCGGGGCCAGGACGTTCGGTGATCTGTCGCACGCCAGGGCGCTGGTCGTGGAGGGGTACAAGGAGCTGCTGTCGGACGACTTCGCGGGGGTGGCCGGGTCCACCGCGGCCACGGTCGCGGAGTTCACCAAGGAGCCCTCCGGAGCATGGGAGTTCCGCGCGATGGTGCGGGGGTTCGACAGCGAACCGGCGGAGTTCACCGCGGAGATGGGCAGCGTGTCTCGGCCCTGACCGGCTGGTCCACCCTGAACTGCGGAAGCAGCGACGTGACGGTCGGCCGCTTGTGGCGCAGCTCGTGGACCAGGCCCAGGACGACGGCGGTGCCCACCGCGACCAGGTGCTCGCGGCCGGCCAGGTTCGGTTTCACGATCGACTCCCACACCATCGATCCGCCGGTGAGGACGAACACGACGGGCGCGCGCCGGACGACGGCGAGATACGTGAACAGTCCTACGACCGCGGCGGACGGCCCGGTGTCGAGGATGTGCCCGATCTCCGGCCGCAGCCCGAGGCCGCCGCAGCCGGGCCCGATCAGGAGCATGACGCGCACGGTGAGGGTGCCGGCCAGCGTGGTCGCGTAGGCGACGGCCAGCGTGCGGGCCCGGCCGAGGGCCAGCTCGGCCAGCGCGAAGGCGAGGAACAGCTGGGTGATGCCGGCCCAGACAGGCAGGTCGAGGGCGGGCACGTACAGCGATATGGGGGTACGCAGCAGGGCGACCCACAGGGGCAGGTCGCCCTGGACGCCGCCGAGCTGCCGGACGACCGCGGCGCCGGTCGGCCGCTGCGCCAGCGTGTGGAAGAAGATGACGCCGAAGGCGGCGACGAACGCCAGGGACACCCCCATCAGTCCGCGCCGCAGCAGCTGTCGTACCGGATCGACGACGATGCCCTGCCATTCACCCCGCAGTGTGCGCCAGATGAACAACGGTCCCCAACTCCCCCACCATCGGTCGAACATACGGATCGGAATCTAGCCCCCTGTGCGGTTCCTGTGCGTCTGGGGTCGGCCGGAGCCGTTGTCGCAGCTCGCGGACGGTACACGTGGGGCTGATATTGAAGAGTGGGAAGCTTTCCCGACGGTTGTTCGACGACTGAAGGAAGCGGGAGGGCCGGTGCGCACCTCGAGAGATCCGGCCGGTTCCACCGTGGTAGACGCCGGGCAGCGCTCCACGCCTCCACTCAGCTGGGCCATGGTGGTGTTCTGGCTCGTCGTCGTCACGCTGGTGGTGGCTGCGACCGGCATCGTGCTGGGCCGGGACACCCGGCCGGCCCCCTTTCTGGTGGTGCTGCCCGCGCTGATCGCCGGGCGCGGAACGGTGCGACAGACCACCGCCGCCTCCGTCTGGGTGACGATCGTCATCGCGGGCTCCCTCATCGACAGCCCGTTGGACACGGCGGGCGCCGACGCGGCCGTCATCGCCTTCACCCTGGTGTTCAACGGCCTCAGCGTGGCGCGGGCGGCACAGCGGATCCGCTGGGAGGGCGAGATCGCGCGGCTGCGCTCGGCGGCGGCCGCCCTGCAGCGCCAGATCCTGCGCCCGTTCCCCCTGATGACCGACCAGTTGCTGGTCCACGGCCTGTACCGGCCGGTGGAGGAGGACAGCCGGGTGGGCGGCGACGTCTACGAGGTCGTCTCCTCGCCGTACGGCAGCCGTGTCTTCATCGCCGACGTCCAGGGCAAGGGTCTGCAGGCGATCAGCGCCGCGTTCGCCGTGCTGAGCGCCTTCCGCGAGGCGGCCGTGGCCGAGCCCACGCTCACCGCGGTGGTCGACGCCCTGGAGGAGGCGGTGCTACGGCACAACTCCTTCGCGGCGCAGACCGGTGAGCGGGAGCGGTTCGTGACGGCCCTGGTGCTGGGCGTCGACGGTGAGCAGGAGGTCCAGGCGATCAACTGCGGTCACGTGGCGCCGCTGCTGCTGCACAAGGAACGGGCCGAGCCGGTGCTCCGGCAGGAACCCTGCGTTCCGCTGGGCCTCGACGCGCTCGCCCCTGAGCCTCGTACCGTCGAATGGTTCGTGTTCCCGTCGGACGGCACCCTTCTGCTCTGCACGGACGGCGTCACCGAGGCGCGCGATCCGTCCGGCGCGTTCTATCCCCTGGAGGAGCGGGCGGCGGCCTGGGGCGATGTCCTCCCGAAGGACGTGCCCGCCACGGTCTACGGCGATCTGCGCCACCACACGGCGGGCATGCCCCGGGACGACACCGCGCTGCTGGTACTGCGCAGGCGGGGCGACGCGGGCCTCGCCTGACGGAACGGGCATCGTCTGACGTGCGGGCCGGTCAGGGGCGGCCGCCCTGGCGGGGGTCGCCCGCGGTGAGGTGTTCGAGGACCTCGGCCAGTTCCTGGCAGGCCTTCTCCACCGAGAGTCTGGTGTTGCGCTGCTCGGTGATGACCGAGGACAGCAGCAGGGCGGTGAGGGCCATCGTGCCGTTGAAGGCCTGGAGCTTCATCATGACCTCGACATGGGTCAGCTCGGCGAAGGGGCCCGTCTCCCGGGTCGCCGCGATGGTGGCCATGACGGAGGCGAACAGGGCGCACAGCATGCTGCCCGCGAACCGGAACCGCAGCGCCGCCCAGATCAGCAGCGGATAGACCAGGAACAGCAGACTGACGCGGTTGTGGGTGACCAGGGGGACGATCACGCCGACGGTGGCCGCGAGCCCCAGGGCCTCCTTCCAGCGGTGCAGGTCCAGGGGCAGGCGCACGGTGCGCAGCATGAGCAGGAGCGGCGTGACGATCAGCACGCCCATCGCGTCGCCCACCCACCAGCCGAGCCAGACCGGCCAGAAGGAGTGCGCGGCCAGCTTGTCGGTGACGACGAGCAGCCCGACCCCGCAGGTCGCGCTGATCAGCATCGCGCTCAGGGCGCCCAGGAACACCAGCGCGAGGCCGTCACGCAGCCGGCCGAGGTCGGTGCGGAAGCCCACCCTGCGCAGCATGAGGTAGGCGCAGGCGGGCGCCACGGTGTTGCCCGCCAGGACGACGAGCACGGTCGGCCGGAGCGAGGTGAGCGACATGATCACGAGGAGCACGCCGAGGGTGATACCGGGCAGCACCCGCAGCCCGAAGATCAGCAGGCAGGCCACCGCGACGCCGGTGGGCGGCCAGATGGGGGTGAACACGGCACCCTCGACGACGAGCTCCCGCAGCAGACCGAGCCGTCCCGCCGCGAAGTAGCCGCCGGCGACGGCCAGCGTCTGGAGGGCGTACCCGGCCGGTCGCCGCAGATCCTCGAAACCCACCACAGCAGCCATCAGACACTGACCCGGCCGTGTCGGCGAGGCGAGCGACCCGGGGCCAGACCGCGTGGGAGGGAATCGGCACCTGACCGGCGCCAGTGAGCGGGGCGCCTCGCGGGCGGCCGCAAGACCGTCAAGGCGCCCCGGCAGCGGCTTCGGCGTACGCCGCCGTCGTCA
>NZ_JBHXME010000024.1:0-45861 GCF_042721125.1 Streptomyces sp. NPDC058469 | reverse complement strand
AGCGGCGTCAGCGGCGTCAGCGGCGTCAGCGGCGTCAGCGGCGTCAGCGGCGTCAGCGGCGTCAGCGGCGTCAGCGGCGTCAGCGGCGTCAGCGGCGTCAGCGGCAGCCGGGCCATGCCCCGCCGGACCAGCCCCTACGCCCCTAGGTCGGGCGCGTCGTGTCCTACGACCAGTACCGCCGCGTCGTCCTCGTGTCCCACACGCTCGGCTCCCTTGATCACGGCGGCCGCGAGCGAGCCCGCCTCCATGCCCGCCACGGCGGCGACTCCGGCGAGGCGCATCACCTGGTCGAGGCCTTCGTCGACGCTCATCGAGGGGCCCTCCACCACGCCGTCGGTCACCAGGACGAAGACTCCGCCGGTGGTGAGCCGGTGCTCGGTGACGGGGTACCGCTGTCCGGCGAGGATGCCGAGGGGCGGTCCGCCCTCGTCGTCGGTGATGCCGGAGCGGCCGTCGGCGGTGGCCCAGACGGAGGGTATGTGTCCGGCCCGCGCGCTCTCCAGCACCCCGGTGATCGGGTCCAGCCGCATGAAGGTGCAGGTCGCGAAGAGTTCGGTGCCGAGGGACAGCAGCAGGTCGTTCGTCAGGGAGAGGAGTTCGCCGGGCTCGCTGGTGACGGAGGCGAGGGCGCGCAGGCCGACCCTCACCTGGCCCATGAAGGCGGCCGCCTCGATGTTGTGGCCCTGGACGTCGCCGATGGACAGGCCTATGCGCCCGTCGGGCATCGTGAAGGCGTCATACCAGTCGCCGCCCACGTTGAGGCCGTGATTGGCGGGCGAGTACTTGACCGCGAGGTGGAACCGGGGGGTGACGGGCATGTCGCCGGGCAGCATGCCGCGTTGCAGGGCGACGGCCAGTTCGACCAGGGAGCGCTGGAGCTCCGCCCGCTCGCGCGCCTGGGCGGTCAGCGTCCCGAGTCTGGCCAGCAGTTCGTCGCCGTCGTCCATGGGGTGCTTGCGGGACATTGACCACTCCAAGGGGGTTGGTACCGCTATAAGCATAAAGAACGGATTTTCTTCCCTCGGGAACGCGCAAAAACAGGACGCACAAAGGCGGGACGCGCGGGGACAGTACGACAACGGCCCGGCCACCGCGTGAAGCGGGGCCGGGCCGGCCGGTCGTATGCGCTGGGTCAGCCCTGGCGGGCCTTGAAGCGCGGGTCCTTCTTGTTGATCACGAACGTCACGCCGCGGCGGCGTACCACCTGCGCGCCGGGCTTGGCCTTCAGCGCGCGCAGGGAATTGCGGACCTTCATGACTGCCTCCCGTAGCGGCGCTCGAAGCGCTCCACACGGCCCGCGGTGTCCACGACGCGCGTGTTGCCGGTGTAGAACGGGTGGCTGGCCGACGAGATCTCGACCTCGATCAGCGGGTAGGTGTTCCCGTCCGCCCACTCGATCGTGCGCGCCGACCGCGCGGTCGAGGTGGTCAGGAACGCGGTGTCCGCCGCGCGGTCGCGGAAGACGACCGGACGGGACACGGGGTGGATGCCAGACCTCATGGTGCTTCCTTCCTCAGGCCGTCCGCGGTGGGACGGCCGCTCTGCTGGGTTCGCCGTTCCTCTCGGAACTCGGCTCAACGCTCCTCGCGGAAAGCGACGTGCTCCCCGACCACCGGGTCGTACTTGCGCAGGACCAGCCGGTCGGGGTCGTTGCGACGGCTCTTGCGCGTCACGTAGGTGACGCCGGTCCCGGCCGTCGACTTCAGGGTGACGACGGGACGGTTCGTGGTGCGTGCCATGAGGACCTCCTTCCGCCCACATCCCGGGATCTTGTCCCGAGCATGTCAGCTACGTACGTCTCAACACCGGCACCCCTCGGTCCATTCCCGCCGTCTAGGCCGCCACAGCGGCCCGCTCACGGGCGGCCCGTACGGCCTGCGAGAGGCCCTCGATGTCGTACGCGCCATGGTGCCTGCGACCGTTCACGAAGAAGGTGGGCGTGCCCGCGACCCCGCTGAGGTCGGCCGACTCCACGTCCTCGGCGACATGGCCCGCCCCCTCGTGGGCCCGCATGTCGCGTTCGAAGCGGGCGGTGTCCAGGCCGATCTGTTCGGCGTACTTCCGCAGGTCGGTGAAGCGCAGGGCGCCCTGGTGGCTGAGGAGCAGGTCGTGCATCTCCCAGTAGCCGCCCTGCAGCGCGGCGGCCTCCGCGGCCTCGGCGGCGAGCTGGGCGTGGGGGTGGACGTCGACGAGCGGGAGGTGCCGCCACACGTACCGCACCTCGTCCCCGAAGGACCCGAGCAGCTCACGGACGACCGGCTCGGCCTGCCCGCAGTAGGGGCATTCGTAGTCGCCGTACTCCACGACTGTCACCGGGGCGTGCCGCGGTCCGCGCAGGTGATCGCGGTCGGGGTCGACGGGGACCGACAGGTCGACAATGGTCTCCGCCCTGCCGAACAGGACCCTGGGCCGGATCTGCGGCGGCAGCAGACCGATCACTCCCGTGACCAGCCGGCCGACCAGGAACGAGCAGATGACAGCGCTGAGGATGCCCGTCTTCGCGTCCTCCAGGGTGGTCCCGTCGAAGGCGAGGGTCGCGATCAGCAGCGACACCGTGAAGCCGACGCCGGCCAGCGTGCCGCCCGCGGTCACCGCGCCCCAGCCGACCGGCGGCCGGATGCGGCCCCGGGACAGGACGCTGGTCAGCGCCGTCGAGGAGACGATGCCGAGCGGCTTGCCGACGACGTACCCGATGAGGATGCCCAGTGCGACGGGCGAGGTGAAGGCCCTGGCGAGCTGCTCCCCGCTGATCTGCAGACCGGCGTTGGCCAGCGCGAACAGCGGGACCACGGCGTAACTCGCCCACGGGTGGTACATGCGCTGGAGCCGGTCGTTCGGGGAGATCGCGGAGGCGATGCCCGCCCGTACGTCACGTTCCAGCTCGGGGGTGGGCTGCTCGCGGAACAGCCGGAACAGGCCCGTGGCGCGTTCCAGGTCGTCGCGCCCCGCCGGATAGGCGTACGTGATCAGCCCCATGGCGAGTCCGATGACGACGGGGTCCACACCCGACTTGAGCAGGGCGACCCAGGCGACGACCCCGAGCAGCGCGTACAGCGGACCCCGGCGCACCCGGAACCGCCGGAGCAGCACGACGACGGCGAAGATGCCCACGGCGACCAGGAGTGCCGGTACGGCGATGTGGTCGCTGTAGAAGACGGCGATCACCACGAGCGCCAGGAAGTCGTCGACGACGGTGATCGTGAGGAGGAAGACACGCAGCCCGGGCGGCATGTGGCGGCCCACGACGGCGAGCATGCCCAGCGCGAACGCCGTGTCGGTGGACATCACCGCGCCCCAGCCGCTCGCCGTCCCGTGACCGCTGTTGATCGCCAGGTAGATGGCGATCGGCACGAGCATGCCACTGGCGCCCGCGACCATCGGCAGGGCGAGGCGCCTGCGTTCGCGCAGCTCGCCCATGTCGAACTCGCGGCGCGCCTCCAGGCCGACGACGAGGAAGAACAGCGTCATCAGCCCGCTGTTGACCCACTCGCGCAGATCGAGGGAGACACCGTGCGAGCCGAGCCGGACGGAGAGGTGGGTCTGCCAGAACGTCTCGTACGCCGACGGTGCCGCGTTGGCCCAGACGAGCGCGACGAGTGCCGCCGCGACCAGGACGGCGGCACTTCCGGTCTCGGTCCGCAGGAAGTCACGCAGTGGGGAGCGCGCGTCCTCCCCACACGACGTCTGCCCCATGTAGTCGGTCGTTTCGAAGGACATACGGGGTTCACATCCACCTTGCGTCGCGACTCACGTGTCGGCCAAACATCGGCTGCCACACCGTTCATTCCTGTGGCAACCGGCACACGGCCGACAGTCCGGGTCAGCCGCCCAGCGCCGCCCCGACCACGGCCTTCGCCTCCTCCTGCACCTGGCCGAGGTGGTCGGGACCGAGGAAGGACTCGGCGTAGATCTTGTAGACATCCTCGGTGCCTGAGGGCCGCGCCGCGAACCAGGCGTTGGCGGTCGTCACCTTGATGCCGCCGAGGGCCGCGCCGTTGCCGGGTGCCTCGGTGAGGACGCCGGTGACGGGCTCGCCGGCCAGGGTGTCGGCGGTGACCTGCGCGGGCGAGAGCTTGGCGAGGAGCGCCTTCTCCTCGCGTGACGCCGGGGCGTCGATCCGGGCGTAGGCGGGCGAGCCGAAGCGGTCCGTGAGGGCCGCGTAGTGCTGGGACGGCGTCTTCCCGGTGACCGCCGTGATCTCGCTGGCGAGCAGGGCGAGGATGATGCCGTCCTTGTCGGTGGTCCACACGGAGCCGTCCCGGCGCAGGAAGGACGCCCCGGCCGACTCCTCGCCGCCGAAGCCGAGCGAGCCGTCGACCAGTCCGTCCACGAACCACTTGAAGCCGACGGGCACCTCGACGAGCCGGCGCCCGAGGTCGGCGGCGACCCGGTCGATCATCGAGGAGGACACCAGCGTCTTGCCGATGCCCGCGTCGGCGGGCCACTGCTCGCGGTGGGCGTAGAGGTAGGCGATGGCGGCGGCCAGATAGTGGTTGGGGTTCATCAGGCCCGCGTCCGGGGTGACGATGCCGTGCCGGTCGGAGTCGGCGTCGTTGCCGGTGGCGATGTCGAACCGGTCGCGCTGGGCGATCAGCGAGGCCATCGCGTACGGCGACGAGCAGTCCATGCGGATCTTGCCGTCCCAGTCCAGCGTCATGAACCGCCAGGTCGGGTCCGTGAGCGGATTGACCACGGTCAGGTCGAGCCGGTGCTCCTCGGCGATCCGCCCCCAGTAGGCGACGGACGCCCCGCCCAGCGGGTCGGCGCCGATCCGCACACCCGCCGTACGGATCGCGTCCAGGTCGAGGACGCTCGGCAGGTCGGCGACGTACGTACCGAGGAAGTCGTAGCGGCCCGTGCCGGGGGCGGCGAGCGCGCGGGTGTACGGGATGCGGCGGACGTCCTTCAGGCCGCCCGCGATGATGTCGTTGGCGCGGTCCTGGATCCAGGAGGTGGCCTCGGAACCGGCCGGGCCGCCGTTCGGCGGGTTGTACTTGAAGCCGCCGTCGGCGGGCGGGTTGTGGGACGGGGTGACCACGACGCCGTCCGCGAGGCCCGAGGTGCGGCCGCGGTTGTGGGTGAGGATGGCGTGGGACACCGCCGGCGTCGGGGTGTAGCCGTCCGCGGTGTCGATGAGGACCGTGACCTCGTTGGCGGCGAACACCTCCAGCGCGGTGACCCTCGCGGGCTCGGACAGCGCGTGGGTGTCCGCCCCGAGGAAGAGGGGTCCGTCGGTGCCCTGGTCGGCCCGGTACTCGCAGATGGCCTGGCTGGTGGCCGCGATGTGGTCCTCGTTGAACGCGGTCGCCAGGGACGAGCCCCGGTGCCCGGAGGTGCCGAACGCGACGCGCTGCCCCGGCTCGGCGGGGTCCGGGTGCAGCGCGTAGTACGCGGTGACCAGGCGGGCCACGTCGACGAGATCCTCTGCACGGGCCTGTTCGCCCGCTCGCTCGTGTGGCATGTTGCCCGCTCCTCCGCATCGACCGACTTCGCGTACGGCCCCATCTTTCCTCGTCAGGGGCGCGTTTAGCGAGTACACCCCCTCCGCCTGTGGAAAACCCGGGCCGCCGCTGTCCGTCAGTACCGGTGGTGCCTGTCCAGTTGCTTCAGCACCGCGCCCGCCATGGCCGCCTCGCCCTTCGCGTTGGGGTGCGCCGGGGCCGCCGGGGAGGAGGGCTGCAGCGGCTCGATCCAACGGTCCGCGGGCGCCTTGCACATGTCGTGGCCGACGGTCGGGCCGTAGGTGTCGACGTACTCCGCGCCGTTCAGCGCGGCCACCACACGGAGCATCAGGTTGAGGCGCTTGCCGACGTCCCGCAGATAGGGGAAGTCCTTCGCGGCGAACGGCACCGACGGGTAGCAGCCGCTGCCGTCGTCGGGCAGGAGGTCCGGGTAGCCGACGACGAGCACACGCGCGTGCGGTGCCTGCTTGTGCACCGCCCGCAGGACCTTGGTGACCTTCGGCGCGGTGTTGAGGATGGCCAGCGCCAACTGGTCGACGCCGGAGGAGGTGTAGTAGCGCTGACACGGGTTGCCGGTCAGGTCCGTGGCGCTGAGCTTGGCGCAGGTGCCGATGATGGTGCTGAACCCGATGTCGTTGCCGCCGATCTGAAGGGTCACCAGGTCCGTGTTCCGCTGTACTGCGTCGAGTTGGGGGCCGTTCGTGCCCTGCGCCTTCCACATCTCCGCGGTCGTCGCCCCGCCGCAGCTCACGTCCTTGAGCGCGGTTCCTCTGCGGTCCGCCGACACCAGCGAGGGGTAGTTGTGGTCGGAGCGGGCGCAGTTGGCGTCGACCTGGGTCGGTATGTACGGGCCCGAGGTGTAGGAGTCGCCGAGCGCCGCGTACTGAGTGGAACGGCCGTGCCCGTGGCCCGAGTTGTGCGCGGCCGCCGGTGCCGCGGACGCGACGACGAGGGCGCAGCCGCTGACCGCCGCGGCGACCGCCACGGCCCTGCCGCGGTGGTGCGCCGTCGTGGCCGGATGCGTCTCACGCTTCATGAGGTTCCTCCCCCAGGTACGAGACGGTGCGACGGGACACACCCGATGCGGTCGTCTCTCGTTCAACTGGCCTTGTATACCGGTCGGTAAGTCCCGGGGGCCAGAGGTCGGGAGGGACGAGTTCGTTGCCCGAAGGGTCACGGCGCCCGCCGAAACAGTTCGGCCGGTTTGGTGGCCGGTTCCCGTCCCCACGCACGTGGACCACTTCCGGCGGGTATCCCTACCGCAGGCGTCAACACGCTTGGGGGTGGGGGGAGTTGGCCCTGTTGCCGCAGAGGCTGGGGAGGCACGAGAAGCACGCGTCGCCACGGTCCCGTCGGCGGGAGGCGATCCGTGCGCTGCGCGCCCAGGGACGCTACGGCCCCGGACTGCGCGAGGTGCTGCCCGCCCTCGTCGTGGTCGCCCTCGTCGTGTGCGGGATCGTGGCCGGGCTCGCCGTGGCGTACCGCGTCCTCGGCACCGGAGCGCTCGCCGGCGGGCTGGCGCTGCTCGCCGTGATCACGGCGGCCGTGGTCCGGCACAACCGTCCGCTGGCCCGTCGCCGCCTGGGCTACTACACGCCCGAGGAGATCGCCGACCTGGATGTGGAGGGGCTCGCCCTGGCCGTGTCCCGGATGCTGCGCCGGGACGGCTGGCGGGCGCTCGCCCGGCCCGACGCGCACGGCCGGCCCCGTGTCCGGGCGCGCGACCGGCTCGGTCGCCGTCTGGAGGTGGCCTTCCGGCCGGTCGCCGAACCGCTGCCCGACGAGGAGGCGCCGACCCGATCAGCCCGTTCGGCCGGCTCCGGACCGCACCTCCGCCTCGTCGTCCACCGGGGCACCTTCAGCCGACGTGACGTGCAGTGGGCGCGCCGGCAGGGCGGCATCCAGCTCGTCGACGGTTCACGCCTGCGGCGCTGGGCCCACGGCACTCCCCTGCACCGGCTGACCGACGTCCCCTGACACACGGAACGAGCCGCGGGCGCGGGGCCCACGGCTCGTTCACGGTACGGCTCGTCAGTCCGCGGTCTGGCAGTGGTTGCCCGACGCGGGGTTGAGCAGACCGATGACGTCGATCGAGTTGCCGCACAGGTTGAGGTCCAGGTCGACCGGCACCTGGATGACGTTTCCGGAGAGCACGCCCGGGCTGTCGCTGGCGGTACCGACAGGCTCCGGGTCCGCGCTCGCCGTACCGGCGCACAGCAGCAACGCCGCACCAGCCAGACCCACCGCGGCCGTCAGACGATTCCTCATGAAGAACTCCTGTCATTCGGAGGGGCATGTCCCTCCACGCTGAGGGTGCTTCGGGGGGTCACGACACTCTTCGGCGGCCGAACGGGTGGCGGTGACCCCTCAGGGCGACCGCTCAGGCCGTCAGACCGGCGGCGACCGTCGCCCCGAGTTCCCAGCACGCCTCGACGCCGGCCGTGTCCGGTTCGCCGGTCAGCGTCACCGGGTCGGCGACGCGCCGCCAGCCCAGCCCGGTCGTGATCGACTCGATGCCGCGCACGGCTCCCGTCACGTCGTTCCCGCCGTGCACGTAGTAGCCGAAGGGCCGGCCCCGGGTCCCGTCCAGGCACGGGTAGTAGATCTGGTCGAAGAAGTGCTTGAGCGCGCCGGACATGTAACCGAGGTTCGCGGGCGTGCCCAGCAGAAAGCCGTCGGCGGCCAGCACGTCCGACACGGTCGCGGACAGGGCGGAACGCCGTACGACCCGCACGTCCTCGATCTCCGGTGTCGTCGCTCCGGAGACGACAGCTTCGAACATCGCCTGGCAGTTGGGCGAGGGCGTGTGATG
This sequence comes from Streptomyces sp. NPDC058469, assembly GCF_042721125.1. Taxonomy (NCBI): domain Bacteria; kingdom Bacillati; phylum Actinomycetota; class Actinomycetes; order Kitasatosporales; family Streptomycetaceae; genus Streptomyces; species Streptomyces sp. NPDC058469. Next base: position 37,587 of record NZ_JBHXME010000024.1, on the reverse strand, counting down.
CACGATCAGCAAGGTGGGCACGGGGCGAACCTACCCGTCGACCGGCTCCACCTTGGTCACCTTGCCCTGGGGATCGGCCTCCAGGTAGCCGCCGCCGTAGTCGTCACTCAGATAGATCGCCATACCCGCAGGTGTGCCGAACAGGTTGTTCGGCGACCGGAGCAACAGGTATCGGGATGTCGGCTTCTCAACCTTCAGGTCCTTGTTCGCACGCTTCAGCAACGTGGGAACGGCGTCCCAGTCGAAGTCGTCCAGCTTCACCGGCTGGTCTCCGCCCGACAACGTGTCCTGGTTGTCGAAGGCGTCGTCGAAACCGGTGCCGGAGCGGTAGGTGTAGCTGTCGAACTTGGTACTGCTGCCCTTGACCATCACCTCCGCGATGACATACCCCGGGTAGACGGAGAGGCTGGCGAACCTGTCGCTCCCCGTCTTGTCCTTGAAGGCCTTGATCGCGGTCCGGATGCCGGACGGGGTCAGCATGTCCTGGGTCTTCACGGCGGCGCTGCTCTGGCTCGCCGAGGCGGTGGGCGTGGTCTCCTGCCGCGTCTGGCCGGTGGCACCCGGCGACGCCGTAGAGCCGTTGTTGTCGTCGTTCCCGCCCGGCAACACCTTCCAGGCGAGCGTGCCGATCAGCAGTACGCCTACGACACTGGAGGCGACCGCGACGCCCGGGGACCGCTTCGGCTTCCGCCCGCGTCGGCGCGCAGCCTGCATGTCGTCGGTGGGCGGCAGTGGTGGCGGGGCCGGTGGTGCCAGCGGGTACGAGGTGGTTTCGTGGCCCCGGACCTCCGGCTGTGCCGCGGCGGCGGCCAGCATCCGGCCGACCGTCCCGGCGTCCGGCCGCGCCTCGGGATCGCGGACCAGCACACAGGACAGCACCGGCGTCAGCGATCCGGCCAGTACCGGTGGCGGGACGTCCTCCTGGAGTACGGCGGCCAGCGTGGCCAGGGTCGTACCGCGCTGGAGCGGGTGGTGGCCCTCGACGGCGACGTACAGCATCATCGCCAGCGACCACAGGTCGGCGGCGGGTCCGCCGCTGTGGCCGGAGACCCGTTCCGGGGCCATGTAGTCGGGTGTGCCGATGATCGAGCCGGTGGCGGTGAGGGCGGTGGCGTCGCGGATCGCGGCGATGCCGAAGTCGGTGAGCACCGGGCGGCCGTCGGTGCGCAGCAGGACGTTGGCGGGTTTCACGTCGCGGTGCTGGACGCCCGCCGCGTGCGCCGCGTTGAGGGCGTCGAGCACTCCGCGGCCGAGCTGGGCGGCCTCCGCCGGTGCCATGGGTCCGCGGGCCAGCCGGTCGGCGAGCGAGCCGCCCTGGACGAGTTCCATGACGAGCCAGGGGTAGGTGCCCGGGCCACCGTCGACGATGTGATGGATCGTCACCACGTTCGGGTGCTCGACCCGGGCCAGGGCGCGTGCCTCGCGCAGGACCCGCTGGCGCAGCATCTCGGCCGCGTCGGGGTCGTACTCGGCGAGGTCGACGTCCGGCGGCCGGACCTCCTTGACCGCGACATGACGGTGCAGCAGCAGGTCACGGGCGCGCCAGACCGTGCCCATGCCACCGCCGCCGAGCCGGGACTCCAGCTCGAAGCGGCCGTCGACGACCCGTCTGTCGGGCTCCCCCTCGTTCATGCGGAGGAGCTTATGTGACGAACGTGCACGCCTGTGCTGCGAGTTCAGAGGATGAGAAACGTCCGGGCCGACCCGTAAGGGCCGACCCGGACGTCAGTGGTGCGTTCCCGTAGGACTCAGCCTCAGACGAGGTCGAACCGGTCCAGGTTGGAGACCTTGACCCACGCGTCGACGAAGTCCGTCACGAACTTCTCCTTCGCGTCGTCGCTCGCGTAGACCTCGGCGAGCGCGCGCAGCTCGGAGTTGGAGCCGAAGACGAGGTCGGCACGGGTGCCGGTCCACTTGACGGCGCCGGAGGCGTCGCGGCCCTCGAAGGTCTGCTGGTCCGAGGAGGTCGACGTCCACGTGGTGCCCAGGTCGAGCAGGTTCACGAAGAAGTCGTTGGTCAGCGTGCCGACCTTGTCCGTGAGGACACCGTGCGCGGACTGGCCCTGGTTGGCGCCCAGGACCCGCAGGCCGCCGACGAGGACGGTCAGCTCGGGGGCGCTCAGCGTGAGCAGGTTGGCGCGGTCGAGCAGCAGGTACTCGGCCGGCAGGCGGTTGCCCTTGCCGAGGTAGTTGCGGAAACCGTCGACGGTCGGCTCCAGCGCGGCGAACGACTCGACGTCGGTGTGCTCCTCGGTCGCGTCGACACGGCCCGGCGTGAAGGGGACCTCCACGTCGACGCCGCCGTCCTTGGCGGCCTTCTCGACCGCGGCTACGCCGCCGAGGACGATCAGGTCGGCCAGGGAGACCTTCTTGGCACCGGAGTTGAACTCCGCCTGGATGCCTTCGAGGACCCGCAGCACCTGCGCGAGCTGGTCGGGGTCGTTGGCCTCCCAGCCGCGCTGCGGCTCCAGGCGGATGCGGGCGCCGTTGGCACCGCCGCGCTTGTCGCTGCCCCGGAAGGTGGAGGCGGACGCCCACGCGGTGGACACCAGCTGCGAGACGGTCAGCTCCGAGGCGAGGATCTTCGCCTTGAGGGCCGTGACGTCGGCGGCGTCGATGACCTCGCCCTCGGCCTGCGGCAGCGGGTCCTGCCACAGCAGGCTCTCCGCCGGGACCTCCGGGCCCAGGTACAGGGACTTCGGGCCCAGGTCACGGTGGGTCAGCTTGAACCAGGCGCGGGCGAAGGCGTCCGCGAACTGGGCCGGGTTCTCGTGGAAGCGCTTCGAGATCTCGCCGTAGATCGGATCGAAGCGCAGCGAGAGGTCGGTGGTGAGCATCATCGGGCGCTTCTTCTTCGACGCGTCGTGCGCGTCCGGGATGATCGCCTCGGCGTCCTTGGCCACCCACTGGTTGGCGCCGGCGGGGCTCTGGGTCAGCTCCCACTCGTAGCCGAAGAGGAGGTCGAAGAAGTCGTTGCTCCACTGGGTGGGCTTGGTGGTCCAGGTCACCTCAAGGCCGGAGGTGATCGCGTCGCCGCCCTTGCCCGTGCCGTAGGTGTTGGCCCAGCCGAGGCCCTGGGCCTCAAGGGGAGCGGCCTCGGGGTCGTCGCCGACCGACTCGGCCGGGCCCGCGCCGTGGGTCTTGCCGAAGGTGTGGCCACCGGCGATGAGGGCGACGGTCTCCTCGTCGTTCATCGCCATCCGGCGGAAGGTCTCACGGATGTCGCGGGCCGCGGCCAGCGGGTCCGGGTTGCCGTTCGGGCCCTCGGGGTTGACGTAGATGAGGCCCATCTGGACGGCGCCGAGCGGGTTCTCCAGCTCACGGTCGCCGGTGTAGCGCTGGTCGTCGAGCCAGGTGGTCTCGGGACCCCAGTACACGTCCTCGTCGGCCTCCCAGACGTCGGCGCGGCCACCGGCGAAGCCGAAGGTCTCGAAGCCCATCGTCTCCAGCGCCACGTTGCCCGTGAGGATCAGGAGGTCGGCCCAGGAGATGGACTGGCCGTACTTCTTCTTGACCGGCCACAGCAGACGGCGGGCCTTGTCGAGGTTGCCGTTGTCCGGCCAGCTGTTCAGCGGCGCGAAGCGCTGCTGGCCGCGGCCGCCACCGCCACGGCCGTCGCTGATGCGGTAGGTGCCGGCGCTGTGCCAGGCCATCCGGATCATCAGCGGGCCGTAGTTGCCGAAGTCCGCCGGCCACCAGTCCTGCGAGGTGGTCAGCACCTCGGCGATGTCCTGTTTGACGGCCGCGAGGTCCAGGGCCCCGAAGGCCTCGGCGTAGTCGAAGTCCGCGCCGAGCGGGTTCGCGACCACCGGGTCCTTGGCGAGGATCTTCAGGTTGAGGCGCTCCGGCCACCACTGACGGTTACCGCCGCCCTGGGTGGGGTGCGCGGCGCGCCCGTGCGCGACGGGGCAGCCCCCGGCATCCTCCGACTTCGCGTCCGTGACGATTGCGTCGTGGTTCTCAGACATGGGAATCCTTCCAAACGGGGTGGATCACGTGACTTTAGGAACTGGGGGCGGCGGTACAGGTGGGGCACAGACCCCAGTAGATGACCTCGGCCTCGTCGATCGAGAAGCCCTGGTCGTCGGCGGCGGTCAGGCAGGGCGCCTCGCCGATCGCGCAGTCGACGTCGGCGACGACACCGCACGACCTGCACATGAGGTGGTGGTGGTTGTCGCCGACGCGTCCTTCGAAGCGGGCGGGACTGCCGGCCGGTTCGATACGGCGTACGAGTCCTGCCGAGGTCAGCGCGTGGAGGGCGTCGTAGACGGCCTGAAGCGATATGTGTCCTACGCGGTCACGGACCCCGGACGCGACCGCCTCGACATCGAGGTGGTCGCCGTGCCGGACGGTCTCCAGCAGCGCGACGCGGGCTGCCGTCACCCGCAGGCCGGCACCGCGCAGCTCCTCGGCGGTGGTCGGTGGCTGGGATGCGGTCATGGCGCTCAACCTACAGCCATAAACACGAGTGATTCAAGAAAACAAATGGTTCAAGTTTGATGTCGTGCCGGGGTGGGCGGTGTGGAGCGGTCCCATGTGGTGGCGGTCACCCCGCGTTCCCGCAGGACGGCCTTGCGGACCTTGCCGGTCTCGGTGAGCGGAAGCTCACGGAGGGTGTCGATATACCGGGGCACCGCGAAGGGGGGCAGCTCGCCCGCGCAGTGCCGTACGAGGTCACCGAGATCCAGCAGCTGCCCGGGCGCGGGTACGACCGCGACCATGACCTCGTCCTCGGCCAGCTCCGAGGGCACCGGGAAGGCCGCCGCGTCGGCGACCGCCGGGTGCGCGCGGACGACGGACTCCACCTCCTGCGAGGACACGTTCTCGCCCCGCCGCCGGATCACGTCCTTGATCCGGTCGACGAACCGGAACCACCCGTCGGCTTCCCGCACCACCCGGTCACCGGTACGCCGCCAGGCGGTGGGGCCGGGCTCCGACTCCCCCAAGTAGCCGGTGCAGAAGGCGAATTCATGTGCGCTACGGACCACCAGTTCACCGGCGACGCCGTCCGCCACGGGATCGAGGAGGTCGTCGACAACGCACGCGGAGAAGCCGTCGCGCACGGTACCGAGGTACCCGGGCCGCTGATCCTCGGGCGTGGCCCCGATGACAAGGTTCGTCTCCGTCGACCCGAACCCGTCGACCAGCGTGACCCCGAACCGCTCCCGAAACGGCTCCCACGCGGAGCCGGGAGTGGCCGGAGAGAGCCCGCGCCAGGCCCGATGCGCACGGTCGGCGGGGCCCGGCGGCTGGGCGAGGAGCATCGGCACCATCGCACCCAGCAGATAGACGGCGGTCGCCCCGGCCTCCGCCACCCGCTCCCAGTACCGCGTGGCGGAGAACCGCTCGCCGATCACACAGCTCGCCCCCACGGCCATGGCGTGCGCGAGTGTGTTCAGCGCGTTGGTGTGGAACAGCGGCAGACAGGTGTACAGCACGTCGTCGGCGGTGAGGCGGAGCGAGTCGGAGACGTTACGGCCCCACCACACGGTCTGCGCGTGCGGACACCGCACACCTCGCGCCATCCCCGTGGTACCCGAGGTGAACAGCACGAAAGCCGTGTCGTCCGGGCGCACTTGGGCCGACGGTACGGCGGTGACCACGCCCGGCGCCGGTACGTCGCCTCCGCCGACGACCCACAACTCACCCTGACATCCAGCCTCTACGACCCGCGCCGCCAACTCCTCGTCCACCAGCTGGAATTGCGGTTCGGCCGCCCGCAGCACTTCCCGAAGCCCGCCGCCCCGAAGCCCGGTGTTGAGCGGGATCAACACCGCTCCGAGCCAGGCGCAGCCAAGGATGAGGTCGACGACCTCGATCCGGTTGTCCGCCATGACGGCGACGCGGTCCCCCGATCGGCAGCCGCGCTCGGCGAGCGCTCCGGCCATCGTGGCGGCGGCCGTACGGGTCTCCGTGTACGTCCGTGTCACGTCCCCCACCCGCAGGAAGGTCCGTTCGCCGAACTCCCCGGCCGCCGCGTCGAGAAGGCCGGGGACGGTGTCGATCACCGCAGCACTCCGGCCTCCCGGAGCTGCTGGACACGCTCCGTCGAGAACCCCGCCGCCTCGCTCAGTACGGCGTCGGTGTCGGCGCCGAGTACGGGCGCGGCCTCGCGGATCCCGCCGGGTGTGCGGGTCAGCCGAATCGGGACGCCCTCATGGAGGAAGGCGCCGGCGACCGGGTGTTCCTTGCGCACATAGAAGCCGCGTGCCCTCAACTGCGGGTCGTGCTCGACGAGTTCATGACCGTCCTGCACTGCTCCGGCCGGAACGCCGTGTGCCTGGAGCGCCTCGGCGGCGACGTCGGCGGGCAGGGTGCGGGTCCACTCCCCCAGTGCGGCGTCGACGAGGGCTGTCGAGCGGCGCCGCGCCTGCTCCGTGGAAGTCCGTTCATCGGTGGAGAGTTCGGGGCGGCCGATCGCCTCGCACAGCGCGGCCCATTCGGTGTCGTCGCGGACGCTGACGGCCAGCCAGCGGTCGGTGCCGAGGCAGCGGTAGACGCCCTGCGGGCTCCAGCTCGGGTGGGTGTTGCCGCTCGGTGTCACCGCCGGGCCGCCGAGGAGGCTGGTGCCCATGTGGGCGGCTATCGCCTCCAGTTGGGAGAGGTCGATGTGCTGTCCGCGTCCGGTGACGGCGCGGTGCTCCAGGGCGGCGACCGTGGCGAGGGCGGCCTGTAGTCCCGCGACGATGTCGCCGTGGCCGTAGATCACGCCGACCACGTCGTCCGGTCCCCAGCCGGTCAGTCCGGTCAGGCCCGCGCTCGCCGAGACCGTGTCGGCGTAGGACACCCAGCCGTTGCGCGGTCCTGTGTGCCCCATGCCCGACATGCTGACGTACACGAGGTCCGGGTTGACGCGGCGCAACTCCTCGTAGCCCAGGCCGAGTCTGCCCATGACCGTGGAGCTGAAGTTCTCCACGAGGACGTCGCAGTGGGCGATGAGGTCGCGGAGGACCGCGACGCCTTCGTCGGTCCGGGTGTCGAGGGCGATGCTGCGCTTGTTGCGGTTGACCTCGTTGAAGTAGCCGTTGGTGTTCGGGTCCGTGTGGGGGCCGCGGGAGAGGTGCATGAAGGGGGCGAAGCGGGTGGGGTCGGGGCGGCGCGCGGACTCGACCTTGATCACGTCGGCGCCGTGGTCGGCCAGGACCTTGGTGCAGTACGGGCCGGCGAGGACCCAGGTCAGGTCGAGGACGCGGATGCCGTGCAGGGCGGGGTGCGCGGGGGCCCGCTCGGCCGGGATCGCGCGCGTGGGGCGGGGTCCGGCGTCGAGGAGATCCTGGTCCGCGCCCACGCCCCGGACGTCCAACTCCCGTACCCGGTGGCCTTCGGGGAACGCGAACGGGAAGCCCAGGTCGGTCCGCTCGCCCTCCGGTGTGCGTACCCGGGTGAAGAAGTCGCGGGCCGTGAGCTGGGGGTTGTCGGGGAGTTCGTGGGGCAGGTCGACGGCGGCCCAGGGCAGCTTCCTGGCCTGGGCCCGTTCCGCGAACTCGGCCTTCGGCCACATGCCCACGAAGTCCTGGACGACCTTGAACACATGCTCCTGGTGCTTCTTGCGTTCGACCGGGTCCTGCCAGCGCGGTTCCGTGAGGTCGGCCGCCGCGCTCTCCTCGCGCAGCCAGTCGAGCAGCGCGTCCCACATGCGCGGGCTGCCGCCGAGCCCGCCGCCCAGGTAGCCGTCGGCGGCCCGGAACAGACCGTGCGGGACGAGGGGATGGACGCTGCCGGGTCGCGGCGGAACCCGGTCCTCGTGCAGGTAGGCGAGCGTTCCGGCCTCCAGGGCGGCCGCCACGCACGCCTGCGCGGAGACGTCGGCGAGCTGTCCCGGGCCGCTGCGCCGGGCGCGGAGACCAAGCAGGGCGGCGATGGCCGCGTTGACGCCGGCGAGCTGCTCGGCCTGCTGCTCCGGCAGCCGTAGCGGCGGGCCGTCGGGGTCGCCGACCTGCGCGAGCATCCCGCCGAGCGCGGCCACCACGAGGTCGGTGCCCTGCCAGTCGGTGCGCGGGCCGATCAGCCCGAAGGGGGTGACGCGGACGTGTACGAGGTCGTCGAGCCCTTCCGCGAGTGCCTCGGCGCCGCCCGGGCTCCCGTCGAGCAGCACGTCGGCGGTGGTGAGGAGACCCCGCAGCTCTTCGGGGGACGCGGGTACGACCGACCGTTTGCCCGCGTGCCAGTGGACGAACGCGTCGCCGTCGAGTTCGCGTCGGGTCCCGTCGCCTTCCGGCGGTTCGACGAGCACGACCTCGTACCCGAGCCCGACCAGCAGGCGGCCGGCGAACCGGGTGAAGGGGCTGGACAGTTCGACGACACGCGGCACGGACTCGCTCACGTCTCCTCCCCGGAGAGTCGGTTGCACTGGGTCAACTGCGCTGCTGAATCAGCTGTGTTGGCGGTTCAGCTGTGCTGCTGGTTCAGGAAGCCGGAGACGACGCTGTGGTAGTCGTAGGGCCGTTCCTCCTGCGGGTGGTGGGAGGCCTCGCTCATCACGTGCAGGTTGCCCTTGGGGATCATGCGGGCCAGCATCAGCGGGTAGTCCGGGGTCAGGAACGCGTCCTGCATGCCCCACAGGAACAGCGTCGGCGCGGCAATGCGGCCGAGTTCGGCGGTGAGGTCCTGCCAGTCGCCGCGCGGGTTGTCGCAGGCACCGGCGAGCGCGGTCTCCTCGGGGTCGAGGCTCTGCTCGTAGCGCAGGGTCACGGTGCCGTCGGGGATGGCGTCCGGGTCGAACCACTCCAGGCGGGCGATGAGTTCACGCATCTTCTGCCACGAGGGGCCGGTGCCGCCGTAGTAGACATCGCGGGCGTTGCGGCCTCGGCGACCGCCTTCCGGCAGCGGCGCGAGGGGGCCGTAGAAGACGGGCATGCTGCCGGTGATGACCAACGACCGTACGCGCTCGGGGTACTTGGCGGCGAGGTTGAGTGCGATGGTGCCGCCCCAGGAGTTGCAGACGAAGTCGGCGCGGTCGGTGCCGAGTTCGTCGAGCAGGGCGACGGTCCTGGCCGCGTGGTAGTCCCACATGGGGCCCTCGATGACGGGCTTGGCGGACTTGCCGTACTGGAGGATGTCGACGAGCAGGCACCGGCGGTCCGTCGCGAACAGCCGTGCCACCTGCCCGAAGTCCGACCAGCCGGTGCACCCGGGGCCGCCGCCGTGCAGGAAGACCGTGGGGCTGCCCTCCCCCAGGTCGACGTAGTGGTACTTGACGCCGTCCGCTTCCGCGTAGGTGCCCTCCGGGGGCGCCTGGATGTCCATGAGGTCCATGTCCCGATGGTGGGACGGCGACGATCTCCGCCCAAGCGGAACGGTCCGCTGAGCGGGCCGGTTCCGTGGCGGTCGGGGGTGGGGGTCCCTACCGTCCGGACACCGAGGGGAGACAACTCATGGTCAGGAACGCGGCGTTGGAACTGGTCGAGGAGCAGGCCCTCGCATCGGTGGGGAGGTGGGAGCGGCGGTCGTTGGGTGTCGTACGGGCCGAGGACGCTGCGGAGTTCGCGCGGGCGGCCGGGGAGCGGGCACCGCATCTCGTCGATCCCGCTCGCGTCGACTTCACGGTCCACCCCATGTACGTGGTGAGTCTGCTGCGCGGGGCGCCCGGCGCCGACGCGGCGGAGTTCCGGCCGGACGGCATGTATCGCGACGAGGTTCCCGGCACCGACGGGCTCGATGTCCGCCTGATGGCGGGCGGCCAGGACGTGCGGTGGGTCGACGCGGTGCGTGCGGGTGACCTGATCGAGCTGCGGCGCGCGCTGACTGCCGTGGAACGCAAGGGAGTCGGCGAGGGATTCCTCCTCCTCACGATGGAGAAGGTGTACGGCGCGGAACGCGGGACGCTGGTCGAGGTCACGGAGAGGTTCATCGTCCGATGACGGATCGCCGGGAACGCCAAGTCGTCGTGGGCCAGGCCGTGTTGCCCGTCGAGCTGACCCCCGACGCGATCGCCTTGCTGCGGTTCGGTGCCGTAACCCGCAACGCCCATCGCATCCACTACGACGCCGAGTTCGCCCGTTCGGAGGGGCTGGCGGGGCCGGTCGTGATGGCTCAGCTGCACGGCTGTCTGTTCCATCGCGCCGCCGCGGAGTTCGCGGGTGTGGGTGGGCAGGTGCGGGAGGTGGGGTGGCGGAATCGGGCGCCGGCCTGTGTCGGGGATCGGCTGGTGGTGACAGGCACGGTGCGGGCGGTGGACGCGGTCGGTGGTGCGGTGACTCTCGATCTGGTCGAGCGTTGCGGTGCCGGTGACGTGGTGTGTTGCCGGGGGCGTGCGGTGGTGGTCCTGGGCTGAGGCGTCAGGGTCAGATCACGCGGAAGAGGTCGGCGGCGGCGTGGACGTCCGTGAAGTCCTCGATGGAGCGCAGGTTGTCGCACAGGGCGTCCAGGACCGAGTCGGCATCGGCGACGCGCGGGGCGCCGATGGCCACGCCGAAGACCCGGAAGCCCAGGCGGTGCTTGGTGTCCTTCCACCGGCGCATCCATTGCTCGGTGACACCGCAGTCGTCGTCGGTGAGCATCACGATGTCGCCGCGGGCGCGGGCGGTGTCGTTGAACTCCTCCTCCAGCAGGTCACCGGCCGCTGACAACGGCCGCTGGTAGCTGGTGCCGCCGCCGAGGAAGGTCTCCGCGAAGTCGAGCACCTGCGTGATGTCGGCGGGTTCGTCGGCCGGGAAGCGGAAGACCTGGAGCTTGTCGGCGGCGGAGAACAGGATGCCGACGAAGTCACGCCCCGCGTGGCGGGCCTGGTCCAGCAGCGCCAGGGCGCACGCCTTGGCCCACGCCTCCCGGGTGACTCCGCCGGGCCCCGCCTCGTACATGGAGTGCGAGGTGTCGACGCACGCGATGATGGCGCCCTGGCCGGTGCTCTGCTCGCCCTGGCTGTCGTAGAGCATCAGCTCCCCGGCGGCGTAGCGCGCGGCGAACACCGCGCGCAGTGCGGGCAGGCCGAGGTTGGCCAGTTCGGAGGGGATGACGCGGGAGAGGTCGTCGCCGAGGGTGACGCCGACCAGTTCTCCGGTGGCGTTCTCGACCTTGTGGGCGCGTTCGCCGTCGGCCATCTGCCGGAAACGGCCGATCAGTTCGGCCCACTCGGCGAGACGGCTGGTCCGCAGCCGCTCGGCGAGCCGGGCGCGCTGGTCGAACGGCATCCGCTCCGTCTGGCCGGGAGCGACGCCCCATGCCCGCATGAGTGCGGTCTCCTGCCGCGCGCCCTCAGCCGCCTTCGCCACCCCGTTCCGCGCGGCGGCGCGGATGCCGGGCATCGCCATGGTGAGGGCCTGCGCGGCGGCCCGGGCGGCCTGCCGTGCGGCGGCCTCGGCTGCTTCGGCGGTCTCGATCGCCTGTTGTACGGCGGCGGGGGTCGGTGCGGCGCCCTCCTCGTCGGCCGCTTGCTGAAGTACTTCGGCCACCGCGGTCGCCGCGCTCACCGCGTCCTGCTGGGCCTTCTTCGCCTGCTCGGCACTTCTCCGGGCAGCACTGGAGTCCTCCAGCAACCGGCGCAGCGCGGCGGCCTGGGCGAGTACGGCCATGGCGGCGGCGTAGGGGTCGCCGGTCGTCTCCCTGCGCAGCTCGGTGAACTCCGGTGAGTCGAGCAGCGAGGCGATGACCTGGTGGTTGACCAGCCGGGAGGGGTCCATCTCCGCGTGCTCGCGCAGCCGCGGGCGGACCTTGTACGCGGCCAGGAACACATCGGTCAGGAGGTCGGCGGTGTGGTCGTGGCGCTGGTCCAACTCCTCGGCCAGGTCACGCAATCCGGCCGACTGCCCATGAGTGTCCTGCCAGGTGAACCGGTCGAACCGGTCCGCGACCACCGCCGCGGTGTGCCGCTCGGGAGCGTCGGACAGGCCCAGCCACTTCGCGGACCGGTTCGCCAGGTCGTCGAGCGTGTTCGGTGTGTCCCCCATGGCTCTCCCGGAGTTCAGAGCTGCGCCTGCACCATGCTCGCGTCCATGCCGAGGGCCTCGGTGAGAACGCGGGCGCGGACGGCGCGTTGGCGGCCGGTGACCCGGTCGATGGCGGCGGTGGAACGGCCGGCGGTCGCCGCCTCCTCGCGCAGCGTCTCCAGCCGCTTCCCCGCCGTGGCGAGCTGGTTGTGGGCCTTCTTGATGACCCATTCGCTGAGCGCCTCACGGGACTGCCCGGCCATGGCGTCGAGCTGGACCTCCAACTCCTCGATGGCGTCGGCCAGTTCGAGCGCCTCCTTGGCGTCGGGGTTGACCAGGTGCAGCACCTCGCGCTCGACCGTGGGGCGTTGGGCCGGGGAGTCCCACAACACGTGGGTCAGCACCGACAGGTCGGTCTCGGCGACCGCCGGACGGCCGTCGACGTACGCGGACGCCTGGAGCAGGCTCACCGCCTGCCGCCAGCGGCGGTCGGAGGCGACGATCTCCTTGCGGCGCAGGGCGGCCCGCAGGGTGCACACCGCGTCCACGATCGCGTCCGGGACGTCCACGGCCGGGACGGCCTCGGTCACGGCGTGCTGCAACGCGGCCAGTTCGACGGTGGTCCGGGTCGGTGCCACCGGGCGGCTGACGGCGGAGCGGACCAGCGCGGCGAAGTTCGAGGGGTCGGCCAGGTATCCGACCTCGATCCGCACCAGCAGCCGGTCGTAGATCGCGGCCGTGTCATCCCCGCTGGGCAGCTCGTTGCTCGCCGTGATGGCGCCGATCAGGGGGCAGTGGATCGGCTCGCCGCCGCTCTCGGGGTGGTAGATCCGCTCGTTGAGGTAACCCAGGGTCTCGTTCAGGGCCGCCGTGGAGCACTTGAAGATCTCGTCGATGAACGCGATGTGCGCGGTCGTGGCGCGGCCGTCGTAGACCTGGCGGTACTCGCCCCGGGCCAGCGCGGCGACGTCGATGGGGCCGAACATCCTCGTCGGCGCGGTGAACTTGGACAGGAGGATCTCCCAGTAGGCCGCTCCCTCGAACCGGCCCGTGAGTTCCCGGGCCAGCTCGGACTTGGCCGTGCCGGGCGGGCCGAGCACCAGCGAGTGCTGCCCGGCCAGCAGCGTCACGATCAGCGTCCGCACCACGTCGGCGCGTTCGTAGAAGCGGTCCGACAGTTCGTCGCCGATCGCCCGCAGCCTCGTGGCCGTGTGTTCCGCGTCCTGTGCCTCGATGGTCAACTCCCCGCCCGCGCCGTCCTGTTGGGCGTTGGAGACAGCCCAACAGCCCAACAGCCCTTTGCCGAGCAAGATATCTCGGAGACCGGAAGCGCGTTGCTGAAGGAAGCCGAGCCGCGTCAGTCCAGGTCCAGCACCACCTTGCCGATCGCCTCCCCGCTCCGCAGCCGCTCGGCCGCCTCGGCGAACGCGTCGATGCCGTGCCGCTCGATCTCCAGGGTCAGCGCCCCCGTCCGCAGATCCGCCAGCAACCCCTTCGCGTCCGCCGCGACCTCCTTGCCCCGCGTCATCAGGTTCACCGGGAGCAGGGACACGTCGGCCAGCAGGAAGTCCGCGAGGTCCACGCCGAACGCGCGGCCGGCGGTGTAGCCGACGAGTGCGGCACGGCCGCGTGGGCACGGCCAGAACCTGCTGGAGCTCCGCTACCTCGTGGACCTGGGCATGGACCCGATGACCGCCATCGTGGCCGGTACCCGCACCTCCGCCGAGCTCCTGGGCCTGTCCGAGCGGCTCGGCACGCTGACCGCGGGCAAGACCGCCGACCTGATCCTGTGCGACGGCGACCCGCTCACGGACATCGGCGTGCTCGGCGATCCCGGCAACATCGTGTGTGTCGTCCAGGAGGGCGTCGTACGCAAGGATCTGCTGCCCGCGGCGGGGCCGCGCTGACGGTCTCACCCTCGACGGGCCGCGGATCGGAGGGCCGGCAGGACCGAGGAGCCGACGGTCTCGATCAGGTCGGTGGGCAGGTCGTAGGAGCCGACGTGCTGGAGGAAGACGTCGGTCACCCCTGACGCGCGCAGGGTGCGGAGCCGTTCGGTGATCTGTGCGGCCGTGCCGATCAGGCAGAACTCCTCGGCGAAGCGGACGGCCGCCTCGTCGCTGATCCAGGCCGAGCAGATCCTGACGGCCGCGTCCCAGTCCTCGGCGTGCACGAGGTCCGGGTAGACGCCCTCCACCGTGGCCGGTACGTCCACGTCGATGCCGGCGAGGGCGAGGAAGGACGCGCCGCCGTTCTGGGCGATCGAGGCGCAGATCGGTTTGATCTGGCGGGCCTCGGCCGCGATGTCGTCGGTCACCGCGCAGAACGCGGACACGGTCACCGGGAGCGTCTCGGTGCTCCGGCCCGCCGCCTCGGCGCCCTCCCGTACGCGGGCGGTGGCGGCGGCCAGGGTGCGGGGCGAGACGCCGCTGAGCAGGATGACACCGTCGGCGATCTCACCGGCCAGCCGCAGGTTGCGCGGTCCGCTCGCCGCCAGGTGCAGCGGCACGGACGGCTGGGGGTCGCGCAGCCGGGAGCGGACCTTGCCCTCGAAGTCCCAGTCGCGCCCGTCCAGCAGGGCCCGCAGCATGCTCAGGCCCTCGCGCAGTTCCGCCGAGCCGGTCTGCCGCAGGCCGATGGGAGCGACGGAGCTGTTGCCCACGCCGAGGCCGAGGGTGAACCTGCCGGGCGCGAGTTCGGCGACGCTGCGCGCGGCCGACGCGACGACGGACGGGTGCCGGGTCGCCAGGTTGGTGACGGCGGTCCCGAGGCCGATCCGCTCGGTGGCGAAGGCCGCGGCGGTGAGGGTGGTGAACACATCCCGCCACAGCAACTGCGAGTCGGGGAACCACACTTGGTCGAAGCCGAGTTCCTCGGCGCGTCGTCCGGTCCGGGCCACCCGGTCCGCCCGGTCGCAGGGCGGGATGCGCACCCCGATGCGCAGCGGGTTCTCCTCGACGCTCACCGATATGTCGCTGTTCATGAAGAGGACCCTAAAGACGAACAAGGTGCCGCCAAACACCAGCGGTCCATTGAGCGATCCGCTTCCGGATTCAGTGACGACACTGCTGAATCCGATGCGGGGGAACAGTTGGACTCAAGATTCACACGCGGGCAGAGTAGACATGTCGGTCACCCCGACGCCGCCAGCACACCCCTCATCCACCTCGCGGAGACCCCCCGATGACCCACGTCGCAGATCCTGAGCGCTACAACGGAACCATGCGCTACCGCCGCACCGGCCGCTCGGGGCTCGACCTGCCCCTGCTGTCGCTGGGCTACTGGCAGAACTTCGGTGACGACCGCCCGTTCGAGACCCAGCGCGAGATCGCGCTGCGCGCCTTCGACCTCGGCATCACCCACCACGACCTGGCGAACAACTACGGCCCGCCCTACGGCGCCGCCGAGTCCAACTTCGGCCGGCTGCTGAAGCAGGACCTCGCGCCGTACCGGGACGAGCTGGTGGTCTCCACCAAGGCCGGCTGGGACATGTGGCCCGGTCCGTACGGTCAGGGCGGCGGCTCCCGCAAGTACGTCCTGGCCTCGCTGGACCAGTCGCTGCGGCGCACAGGCCTCGACTACGTGGACATCTTCTACTCCCACCGCCTCGACGCCGGCACCCCGCTCGAAGAGACCATGGGCGCGCTGGACACCGCCGTCCGCCAGGGCAAGGCGCTCTACGTCGGAATCTCCTCCTACGACGCGGAGCGGTCCCGTGAGGCCGCCGCCATCCTCCGCGAGCTGGGCACGCCGCTGCTCATCCACCAGCCGTCGTACAACATGCTCAACCGCTGGATCGAGAACGACGGGCTCCTCGACGCCGCGCAGGACGAGGGCTTCGGGGTCATCGGCTTCACGGCGCTGGCGCAGGGGCTGCTGACCGGGCGGTACCTGGACGGGATTCCGGAGGGGTCACGGGCCGCGCAGGGCACGTCGTTCGACGCGGGCTGGCTGACGGAGGACATGGTGCGCCGGCTGCGCGCGCTCAACGGCATCGCGGACCGTCGCGGACAGACCCTGGCGCAGATGGCGCTCGCGTGGGCGCTGCGGGACGAGCGGGTCACCTCGCTCGTCATCGGCACCTCCCGCACGGAACAGCTCGAACAGAACGTGGCCGCGCTGGACAACCTCGCCTTCAGCGCCGAGGAACTGGCCGAGATCGACTCGTACGCCGTCGACGGCGGGGTCGACCTGTGGCAGGAAGCGCGGACCGGAAAGCTCGGTTGAGTCTCAAGCCCGTGGCCACGGCGGCCGACAACTCTCAGGACACCGCAGAGGCAGGGAGCACATGACAGTTGACGGCTCGGTCGACCGCACGGACGGCACCATCGACGACGGGTACACCCCGACCACGCAGGCGGTGCTGGAGACCCTGACCCCCAGCGCGACCTTCCTCGTCGTCACCGTGGAGCCGGGCGGCGAGGAGTCGGTGCGCCGACTCCTCGGCGATCTGGGCGGGTTGACGCGGTCCATCGGGTTCCGCGCGCCGGACGGGCGGCTCAGCTGTGTGACCGGCATCGGGTCGGAGGCGTGGGACCGGCTGTTCGACGGCCCGCGCCCCGCCGAGCTGCATCCGTTCCGCGAACTCGCCGGGGCCCGCCACCGTGCCGTCTCCACCCCTGGTGACCTGCTGTTCCACATCAAGGCCGTACGGGCCGACCTGTGCTTCGAGTTGGCCACCGAGATCATGGGTCGGCTGGGCGGCGCGGTCGCCGTGCGCGACGAGGTGTCCGGGTTCCAGTACTTCGACGTGCGCGATCTGCTGGGCTTCGTCGACGGCACGGAGAACCCCGTCGGGCAGACGGCCCGCGAGGCGGTGGTGGTCGGTGGCGAGGACCCGGAGTTCGCGGGCGGCAGCTATGTGATCGTGCAGAAGTACGTCCACGACATGGCGGCCTGGAACGCGCTGCCGGTGGAGCAGCAGGAACGGGCCATCGGGCGCAGCAAGCTGACCAACATGGAGATGGACGACGACGTCAAGCCGGCCGACTCACACATCGCCCTCAATGTCATCACCGGCCCGGACGGCACCGAGCGGAAGATCCTGCGCGACAACATGCCGTTCGGCAGCGCGGGTCAGGGCGAGTTCGGCACGTACTTCATCGGGTACGCCCGTACGCCCTCGGTCACCGAGCAGATGCTGCGCAACATGTTCCTGGGCACGGACTCCGCGTCCCACGACCGCATCCTGGACTTCTCCACGGCCGTCACCGGGAGCCTCTTCTTCGTTCCCTCCGCGGACTTCCTGGACGACGTGCCCGGTTCCCCGGGACGAGCGACTTAAGTGAACGGTTAACCAGCCGTTGACACCCCTGTCCGCCGGGCGCCCAATGAGGCCCGGACACGGCGCCCGGCCGACCGGCCAACGGCCGTGCAGGACAGGGGGATTGCGGTATGCAGGTTCCCGCTCCGTTCGAGTACCAGCGGGTCGGCAGCGTGGGCGAGGCGGTCGCGCTGCTCGACCGGCTGGGCGACACGGCACGGCTGGTGGCCGGCGGCCACAGTCTGATCCCGATGATGAAGTTGCGGCTGGCCAACTTCGAGTACCTGATCGACATCAACGACCTGCACGACGAACTGGGTTACGTCCGCGTCGAACCCGGGCTGATCCGCATCGGCGCGATGACCCGTCACCGCGAGCTGCTGGAGTCCGACGAACTCGCCGCCGCCTTCCCGGTGTTCCGTGACGCGGAGCGCGTCATCGCCGACCCCGTGGTGCGCAACCGGGGCACGCTGGGCGGCTCCCTGTGCCAGGCGGACCCCTCCGAGGACCTCTCCGCGGTCTGCACCACGCTCGACGCGAGCTGCGTGATCCAGGGCATGGACGGCGAACGGGTGGTGTCCATGGAGGACTTCCACCGGGGCCCGTACGAGACCGCCGTGGGCGACGCGGAGATCCTCACCGAGGTCCGCTTCCCGGTCCGCCCGAACGGCTCCAGCGCCTACGAGAAGGTCGAACGGCGGGCCGGTGACTGGGCGGTGGTGTCGGCCGGTGCCGCGGTGTGGCTGGACGGCGACGGGCTGATCGCGGACGCCCGGGTGGGGCTCGCCGCCGTAGGACCGAACACAGCGGGCATCCCCGGTATCGCCGACGCCCTGCGCGGCCGGCGCCCCGCGGAGGAACTGTTCGGACAGGCCGGGGACATCGCCGCCGAGGCGAGCTCTCCGGTGACCGACCGACGTGGCAGTGCCGAGTACAAACGGCATCTGGCGCGGGAATTGACCGTGCGCGTGCTGCGCCGGGCCGTGGCCCGCATCGACGGACAGGAGGTGTGATCGTGCAGGTCAGCATGACCGTCAACGGCGAAGAGGTCACCCGGGAGATCGAGGGGCGGCTGCTGCTGGTCCACTTCCTGCGTGACCACCTCCGGCTGACCGGCACCCACTGGGGGTGCGATACCAGCAACTGCGGTACGTGCGTGGTGTGGTTGGACGGCGAACCGGTCAAGTCCTGCACCGTGCTTGCCGCGATGGCGGGCGGGCACGAGGTGCGCACCGTGGAGGGACTCGAGCAGAACGGTGAACTCGACCCGGTGCAGCGCGGGTTCGTCGAGTGCCACGGTCTGCAGTGCGGCTTCTGTACGCCCGGCATGATGATGACGGCGCGTGCGCTCCTGGACCGTAACCCCGATCCTTCCGACCAGGAGATCCGGGAGGCGATCTCCGGGCAGATCTGCCGCTGCACCGGTTACGCCACCATCGTCCGCTCGATCCGGTGGGCGGCGGCCGAGGAGGCCGGGACCCGAACGTCCCTTGACGCACAGGCGACTTCGGGGAGCGCGTCATGACCGCCGTCTCCGAGAACGGTCACCGCACCGCGTTCGTCGACAACGACCAGAAGCCGTGCGGCCACGGCCGGATGCTCCGCAAGGAGGACCCGCGGTTCGTCCGCGGGAAGGGCCGTTACGTCGACGACCTCGACCTCCCCGGCATGCTGCACCTGGCGATCCTGCGCTCGCCGTTCGCGCACGCCCGCGTCCTCTCCGTCGACACCACCCTCGCCGAGGCCCACCCCAAGGTCCGTCTGGTCGTCACCGGCGCGATGCTCGCCGAGAAGGGCCTGGCGTGGATGCCGACCCTCTCGAACGACGTGCAGGCGGTCCTCGCCACCGACAAGGTCCGCTTCCAGGGCCAGGAGGTCGCCTTCGTCGTGGCCGAGGACCGCTACGCGGCCCGGGACGCGCTGGAGTTGATCGACGTCGAGTACGAACCCCTCGACCCGGTGATCGACGTACGCACCGCCCTCTCCCCCGACGCGCCCGTCATCCGCGACGACCTGGAGGGCAAGAGCGACAACCACTGCTTCGACTGGGAGACCGGCGACGCCGCAGAGACCGAGGCCGTCTTCGCCCGCGCGGAGGTGGTGGTCACCGAGGACATCGTGTACCCGCGCGTGCACCCGGCGCCGATGGAGACGTGCGGTGCGGTCGCGGACTACGACCAGGTCGACGGCAGGCTCACCCTGTGGTCCACCACCCAGGCCCCGCACGCCCACCGCACCCTCTACGCGATCGTCGCCGGACTGCCGGAGCACAAGATCCGGGTCGTCTCCCCCGACCTCGGCGGCGGCTTCGGCAACAAGGTGCCGATCTACCCCGGTTACGTGTGCGCGATCGTCGGCTCGCTGCTCATCGGCAAGCCGGTGAAGTGGATGGAGGACCGCGCGGAGAACCTCATCAGCACCGGTTTCGCCCGCGACTACGTGATGCGCGGCGAGATCGCGGCCACCCGCGACGGCAGGATCCTCGCCGTCCGCACCCAAGTCCTCGCCGACCACGGCGCGTTCAACGGAACCGCCGCACCCGTGAAGTACCCGGCCGGCTTCTTCGGCGTCTTCACCGGCAGCTACGACATCGAGGCCGCCCACTGCGCGATGACCGCCGTCTACACCAACAAGGCGCCGGGCGGGGTGGCTTACGCCTGCTCGTTCCGCATCACCGAGGCCGTGTACCTGATCGAGCGGATCGTCGACTGTCTCGCGTACGAACTGGCCATGGATCCCATCGAGTTGCGGATGAAGAACTTCATCCGGCCCGAACAGTTCCCCTTCCGCACCAAGACGGGGTGGGTCTACGACTCCGGCAACTACGCGCCCACCATGGAGCTGGCCAAGGAACTCGCCGGCTACGACGCGCTGCGCGCCGAGCAGGCCGAGAAGCGGGCCCGCGGTGAACTCATGGGCATCGGCGTGTCGTTCTTCACCGAGGCGGTCGGCGCGGGCCCCCGCAAGGACATGGACATCCTCGGCCTCGGCATGGCCGACGGCTGCGAACTGCGGGTGCACCCCACCGGCAAGGCGGTCGTACGACTGTCGGTGCAGTCCCAGGGGCAGGGACACGAGACGACGTTCGCGCAGATCGTCGCCGAGGAACTCGGCATCCCGCCGCAGGACATCGACGTGGTGCACGGCGACACCGACCAGACACCCTTCGGCCTCGGCACCTACGGCAGCCGGTCCACCCCCGTCTCCGGCGCCGCCGCGGCGCTGGTCGCCCGCAAGGTGCGGGACAAGGCGCGGCTGATCGCCTCCTCGATGCTGGAGGTGTCGGTCGCCGACCTGGAGTGGGAGAAGGGTTCCTTCCGGGTCGCGGGCGACCCCGAGGCCTCGGTGACCATCCAGGGCATCGCGATGCGGGCGCACGGCGCGGGCGATCTGCCCGAGGGCGTGGAGGGCGGACTGGAGGCGCAGATCTGCTACAACCCGGAGAACCTCACCTATCCGCACGGCGCCTACATCTGCGTCGTCGACATCGACCCGGGGACGGCGAAGGTGACCGTACGGCGGTTCGTCGCGGTCGACGACTGCGGCACCCGTATCAACCCGATGATCATCGAGGGGCAGGTGCACGGCGGGCTCACCGACGGCGTCGGCATGGCGCTGATGGAGATGATCTCCTTCGACGAGGACGGCAACTGCCTCAGCGGCTCGCTGATGGACTATCTGATCCCGACCGCGCTCGAAGTCCCCGACTGGGAGACCGGGTTCACCGTCACGCCCTCCCCGCACCACCCCATCGGCGCCAAGGGTGTCGGCGAGTCCGCGACGGTCGGCTCGCCGCCCGCGATCGTCAACGCCGTGGTCGACGCCCTCAAGCCGTACGGCATCCGGCACGCGGACATGCCGCTCACGCCCTCGCGGGTGTGGGAGGCGATGCAGGGCCGGCCCACCCCACCGATCTGAAGGCGGTCAGGGTCATGATGACCGGCAAGCTCAGTGCCCGTGCGCTCGAACTCACCGAACGGCGCGTGCCGTTCGTCCACGCGCGCGTGGTGCGGGCCCAGGCGCCTGCCTCCGCGCACCCGGGCGACGAGGCCATCGTGCACGGCGACGGCACCATCGACGGCTTCGTCGGCGGCCAGTGCGCCGAGGGCTCGGTGCGTACGGCCGCGCTCGGCGCCCTGCACGACGGCGGGCCGCTGCTGCTGCGCGTCCTGCCACAGGGGGACGCCGAGTTCCCCGAGACGCCGGGGGCGCGGGTCGTGGTCAACCCCTGTCTGTCCGGCGGTGCGTTGGAGATCTTCCTGGAGCCGGTGCTGCCGCCGCCGCTGATCGAGGTCGTCGGGACCACACCCGTCGCGGAGGCCTGCGTCGCGTTCGCCGGCCTGCTCGGGTACGCCACGGCACGCTCCCTGCCCGACGGTCCACCTTCCGACCACACGTCAGCGGTGATCGTGGCCGGGCAGGGCCGGGGCGACGCGGAGTCGCTGCGCGCCGCCCTCGACGCGGGCGTCGGCCACATCGCGCTGGTCGCCAGCCACCGCCGGGCCGCCGCCCTCCTCGACGAACTCGGCCTCACCGAGGCGGAACGGGCCCGCGTCCAGGCTCCGGCCGGGCTGGACATCGGGGCCCGTACACCACCCGAGATCGCCCTGTCGATCCTGGCGGACGTGGTGCGGGTCGTCCACGCGTCGAAGGCACCCCTGCCGGTGCCCGGACACCCGGCCGAAGCCACGGACCCGGTGTGCGGGATGACCGTGACCGTGCGCCCCGACACACCCCATCTCGCCTCCGGGGACGGCGAGTTCTGGTTCTGCGGGACGGGCTGCCGGGACCGCTGGTCCGCGGGTGGGCAGGCCGGCGGGTGAGCGGACTGTTCACGGACGCCGACGACGTACGGCGACGGCTCGACGCGGTCGGCCACCTCGTCGACGACGGCACGGCGACCGCCCTCTTCCTGGCCACCCTGCTCGACCGGCCCCTGCTGCTGGAGGGCGAGCCAGGTGTGGGCAAGACCAGTGCCGCGAAGGCACTCGCCAAGGCGCTGGACACCCCGCTGATCCGGCTGCAGTGCTACGAGGGGCTGACGGCGGGCGAGGCGCTGTACGAGTGGAACTACCAGCGCCAACTGCTCGCGGTCCGGCTCACCGAGGCGCACGGGCGGGAGCTGTCCGACGCCGACCTGTTCACCGAGGACTTCCTGCTCGACCGGCCCCTGCTGCGGGCGGTCCGCCATCAAGGCCCGGTGCCGCCCGTACTGTTGATCGACGAGATCGACCGGGCCGACGACGAGTTCGAGGCGCTGCTCTTCGAGTTCCTGGGCGAATCCGCCATCAGTATCCCGGAGTTGGGCACCTTCACCGCCGTACGGCCGCCCGTCGTGGTGCTGACCTCCAACCGCAGCCGCGAACTGCACGACGCGCTGCGCCGGCGCTGCCTCTACCACTGGATCGACTTCCCCACGCCCGAACGCACGGCGGAGATCCTGCGCCGTACGGTACCGGCCGCGAACGAGCCGCTGATCGCGTCCACGACCGAATTCATCGGCCGGGTACGTGAGTTGGACCTCGACAAGGCGCCCGGCATGGCGGAGGCCATCGACTGGGTCTCCGCCCTGGCGGCACTGCGGGTCGCGCGACTGGCCCGCGACGACATCGTCCGCACGCTCAGCACGGTCGCCAAGAGCCCCGACGACCGCACCGCCGTCGTCGGGGCCCTCGACGCACTCGGCTACCCCGAAGAAGCGAGGACACCATGAAGATCGACAACGAGTTCAGCGTCGGTGTGCCGGTCGAGAGGGCGTGGCAGGCGCTCACCGATCTGGAGGCCCTCGCCCCGTGCATGCCCGGCGCAGAACTCACCGGTGTCGACGGCGACGTCCACCGGGGCAAGGTCAGGGTCAAAGTCGGGCCCATGGTCAGCCAGTTCGCGGGTACGGCACGCTTCGTGGAGCGGGACGAGAGCGCCCATCACGCCGTGATCAGCGCCGCCGGCAAGGACATGCGCGGAGGCGGCAACGCGTCCGCGACAGTCGACGCCCGGCTGCGCGGCGAGGGCACCGGCACGGTCGTGACGGTCAGCACGGACCTCAACATCAGCGGCAGGCTGGCCCAGTTCGGCAGCGGCATGATCAAGGAGATCTCGGAGAAGCTGTTCGCGCAGTTCGTGGCGAACGTGGAGACGCAGTTGCTGGCGACGGAGGAGGAGCAGCCGGAGGCAGAACCGGTGTCGGAAACGGAATCGGAAACGGTGCCGGAGACGGTCCCGGTGCCGGAGACGGTCGCGGTCTCCGCACCGCGGTCGGTGTCGAGCGAGCCGCTGGACCTGATGCGGGTGGCGGGCGCGTCGGTGTACAAGCGGCTGCTCCCCGCCGTCGGCGTGGCCGTCGTCATCGCCGTGGTGGTCTATCTGCTGGTCCGATGACACCGAGCGGTCCGCTGCTGCCCGCCGTCGACCGGGCCGCCTTCGCCACCGCGCTGGCCTCGCGCCTAAGGGAGCACGGCGTACCGGTGGGTCTGACCGCCACCCGGGACTTCGTGGACGCGCTCGCGGCGGCCCGGCCCAGGACACGGACCTCCCTGTACTGGACGGCCCGCGTCACCCTCGTACGCGACCACCCCGAACTGGCCCGCTTCGACCAGGTCTTCGACGCGGTCTTCGGGCAGTCCGTGCTCGCTCTCGACCCGAACGCGCGCCGCGACGGGCACGGTGCGGAGGCCGGCCGCCAGGACTCTGTGAGCGCCGACTCCCACGGCGGTGACCCCGTCGGCGGTTCCGGTCTGCCGTGGGTGACCCTGCCGCCCGCCGTGGACGCTGCCGAACACCGTGAGGACCGCGCCCTGACCGTGCCCGAGCGCCTGCCGAGCGAGCTGGCGTCCGCCGTGGACACGCCGTTCGGTGAACTGAGCGCGGAGCAGGCCGAGTTGCTCGGCCGCTGGCTCGAAGGGCAGCTGCGGGGCTGGCCCGTGCGCCGCACTCGGCGCTACACGGTTCGGCCGAGCGGTCGCCGGGTGGCGGTCCGGGAGACGGTGGCCCGAGCCCGGCGGACCGGCTGGGAACCGGTGCGGCTGGTCCGGTCGGGACCGGTGGACCGGCCGCGCCGGGTCGTCGTGCTGTGTGACGTGAGCCGGTCGATGCAGGCGCAGGCCGTGGCGTACATGTATCTGATGCGCGCCCTCGCGCTGACGACGCAGGCCGAGGTCTTCGCGTTCGCCACGTCCTTGACCCGGCTGACCACGGTGCTGGCGCGCCGCTCGGCCGAGGAGGCGTTCGACGAGGCGACGGAGCGGGTCACCGACCGGTTCGGCGGCACCCGCATCGCCCACTGCCTGGGCACGCTCCTCGCCTCGCACCACGGCGGCACCCTGCGCGGCGCGGTCGTACTGATCGGCTCGGACGGCTGGGATGGCGATCCGCCGGACCGGCTCGCCACCGCCATGGCCAGGCTCCGACGCCGCGCCCACACGGTGATCTGGCTCAACCCGCGGGCCGCCGCCCCCGGCTTCGCACCGAGCACGACGACGATGGCCGCGGCCCTGCCGTACGTCGACCTGCTGCTGCCGGCCGACAGCTTCGGCGCGCTGCTGCGGGTGCCGGCCGAAATCGCACGGCTAGGTGAGCGTCCCGTAGGGGCGCGGGGAACTGCGCGACCAGCCCCCACCGGCCCGCGGAAAGAAGACCGGAGATCCAAGCACTTCAACTCCACAACGTCACATGAATCGCCGGCCGAAACCGCCCAGCCGTAACCCCCGCACCACGAAGCATCGCCTGCGTCGCCCGCGGCGTGGTGACAAACCGCCGCAATTCCGCGGCAGCGGCCGGCGCTTCGCGGTCGGGAAGGGTGAGGAGGTTCCAGGAGCCGCGGGCGGGGAGCTGGGGGCCGGCGAGTTGGCGGAGGTCGCCCTCGGCGAGATCCTTCGTCACGGCGAAGGCGACCGCCAGGGCCACCCCTTTGCCGCGCTTGGCCTCGTCGACGGAGGCCGCATGGCTCTGGAAGATCCGCTGGTTGTGTTCGGGAACGCCCAGGCGCCGCAGTACCGACGGCACCATGCCCGTCCGGCCGACCGCCGAGGGGCCGAGCAGCCAGGTCTGTCCGCGCAGTTCCGCGGCACCGGCACTCCCCGTGGTCGCGAGCGGATGGTCGGGGCCCACGACGGCGATCACCTGGTAGTTGAGGAAGTGCGTGCAGGTCATGGCGTCGTCGAGGGTGGCGGGCCGGGGTCCGATGGCCACGTCCACGGCGCGGGTCAGCAGCAGGGAGGCGAACTTCTGCGGGCCGTGCACGCTCAGTTCGACGTCGAGGTCGTCGGCGCGCCCCGCGAACAGCTCGATCAGGCCGGGTGCCGCGTGCTCGGCGAACAGGCTCGACGCGGCGACGCGCAGCAGTCGCCGGCCGGAGCCGGCCTGCTTCACCTCAAGGATCGTCTGGTCCTGCAACCCGAGCATCTCGGCGGCCCGGCTGGCCAGCCGCAGCCCGCCGGGTGTGAACGCGAGCCCGTTGGCCGTCCGGGCGAAGAGCTTGTCGCCGAGTTCCCTGCGCAGATGCGCGATGTGGATGGAGACGGCGGACTCGGTGACGGCGAGATCGGCCGCGGCGGCCTTCACGGAACCGAGGCGGACGGTCGCGGCGAAGGCCCGTAGCTGTGCCGGGGTCAACCAGAACCTCCCGCACTCGGCGCGGGTGCCCATTCACCCACGCCCTGGACCTCAAATTAGCGCACCTGTTCGCCGAGAGCCATGGTCGCGTCGAGAGCAACAGGAACACAGGAAAAACACAGGTGGGAAAGTTCAGCGGTCTGCCAAAACCCGTACACCGCAAGGGTGTTGACGTGCACACACCGGCCTGCGAAGGTCTGGACCTGGCGCAGCCAGTAGCGCCCCCCACAGCCCAGAACCTGGAGTTGGCGTGCCTCAATCGACACCCCCCACCACAAACCCCGCAAGAGCCGTGAAGCCCCGCACCCGGCGCCTTCGCCGCTCCGCCGTCGTCACCGTCCTCGGTGCGCTGGCCCTCGTCGTCGGGCAGGCGACGGCCGCACAGGCCTCCGTACTGACGGCGCTCCCGCAGAACGCCGACGGCCTGGAGCAGACCTTCTCCCCGGCCTACGACTACGACGGCGACGGCTGCTACGCCACGGCCGCCATCGGCACCGACGGCACCCTCAACCCCGGGCTGAAGCTCGGTGGCGACGTCAACGGGCACTGCCACGACCTCGCCCAGCTGAACAACTCCAACACGTACTCGCGCGAGAAGTGCAACAACGACTGGTGCGCGGTGATGTACGCCAGTTACTTCGAGAAGGACCAGGTCACCCTGGGTCCGGCGGCGATCGGTCACACCCACGACTGGGAGCACGTCGTGGTGTGGATCAAGGACAACACGGTCCAGTACGTGTCGGTGTCGCAGCACTCCGCGTACCAGGTGTCCGCGGCCTCCGGGGTGCGTTTCGACGGCACGCACCCCAAGATCGTCTATCACAAGGACGGCATCGGCTCGCACGACTTCCGCTTCGCCAACACCAGCGACGAGCCCGCGGAGAACGCCACCGGCAACTGGTTCTACCCGCGTCTGGTGGGCTGGAACGGCTACCCGGCCGGCCTCAAGGACAAGCTCCTGGGCGCGGACTTCGGCTCGGCCACGCTGAAGATCAGGGACAGCGACTTCAACTACGCGCTCTCCATCGCCGAGCCGTCCGGCATCTCGTTCGACCCGAACGCGTGATGCCGGCCCGGCCTCGGAACTGGGTTCACGGGCGAGTCTCGTAGCGCGGTTTCGGGGCCGGGTGGATGTTCTGGTTGAGGCGGAAGACGTTGTCCGGGTCCCGGTCGGCCTTGATACGGGCCAGCCGGTCGTAGTTGCCCCGGTAACTGGCCCGGACACGTTCCTGTCCCTCGTCCATCATCATGTTCACGTACGCGCCGCCCGCCGAGTACGGGTGCAGGGCCTCGAAGTAGTCGACCGTCCACTGCTTGATGAGGCCGGCGTTGGCGGGGTCCCGGTCGACGCCGGCGAAGACGGACGCCCAGCGTGCGTCGCGATACGCCCACGGGGTCTCGTCGTTGCCGACGTCGTGGGCGGCGCCGTCGATGGGGTAGAGGTGCATCGTGGACTGCGGGGTCGGGACCTCGGCGCCGAACTTGGCGTGGAGTTCGACGGCGTCGTCGGGGATGTCGTTGACGAAGTCGGCGCGCCAGTACCACTGGTCGCCGGGCGGGTAGAGCCCGTCGAACATGCCCTGCATGTCCGGGTGTTGCATCGGTCCGGCCGCGTGCAGCAGCGGTGCGGGCAGCGCGTCGAGCAGCGGTGCCATCGCGCGTGCGGCGGCCTCGGTGTCGCCGCCGGTGTAGCACCACACGACTCCTGCCGTCTTGCGCAGCTGTATCTCGTCGGGGAACGGCGGGGCGGGCGGGACGCTGCCGTGCAGGAAGAAGGCATTCAGCTCGCGAGGCGCGTTCGGCAGGAAGTCCCGGTAGGCGGTGAGGACTTCGGCGCTGATCTCGACCGGCCAGAAGGTGGGTCCGGCGACGACCGTGCTCACCTCGTGCAGCCGGAACAGGAACGAGGTGGCGACGCCGAAGTTGCCGCCACCGCCCCGCACCGCCCAGAACAGGTCGCTGTTCTCGTCCGAACTCGCCCGCACCCGGCTGCCGTCGGCCAGGACGAGGTCGGCCTCCAGCAGGTTGTCGATGGTCAGCCCGCACTTGCGGGTGAGGTGGCCGAGCCCGCCGCCGACGGTGAGGCCGCCGACACCGGTGGTCGAGATGATGCCGCTGGGGGTGGCGAGTCCGTGCGCGTTGGTGGCCCGATCCACCTCGCCCCAGACACAGCCCCCGCCGACCCGCACCGTGCGCGCCTCGGGGTCCACCTGGATGTCCTTCAGCGGTGACAGATCGGCGACCACTCCCCCGTCGACGGTGCCGAGTCCGGCTCCGTGGTGGCCGCCGCCGCGTACCGCGAGGGGCAGTTCGTGGGCGCGGGCGAAGCCAATCACGCGGGCTACGGCGTCCGCGTCGGCGCAACGGGCGATGAGGGCAGGCCGTTTGTCGATCATCGCGTTGTAGACGGCGCGGGCCTCCGGATAGCCGGCGTCGTCCGGGCCGATCAACTCCCCGGCGAAGTCGGTCAGTTCACGGCGCGCGGCCTGTGCGGGTGTGCTGGACATGCGTCCCCCGTTTCGTGGTGCTCTGGATGACCTGCATGTTCTATGCCGCCCGGAAGGGTGCGGGCATCCGTGCGCGTCACCCAGCTCGGCGGTGCCGGGTACCTACGTTTCGGCATCCGGCAGCAGCCCGAGTTCCGTGGCACGGGCCGCGGCCTGTCGTCTGGTGGGCGAGTCGAGCTTCTCCAGTACGGCCCGCACATGGTTGTCGACGGTACGGACGGACACGACGAGCCGGTCGGCGATCTCCGGGTTCGTCAAGCCGTCCACCAGCAGCCGTACGACCTGGAGTTGGCGCCCGGTGAGTCCGGCGGGGTTGCCCCGGGTCTCCGCGTGCGGGCCGCGCGGGATGCGGCGGACGCCGAGGGCGCGCAGTTCGGTGCGGACGAGGCGGGCGAGGGGTTCGGCACCGAGCGTGTCGAGTTCGGCGAGCGCGCTGAGTTTGTCGGCCGGGTCGGGGCTCTCCGCGAGCGCGGCGGCGTGTTCGTAGGGGCAGCCCGCCTGTTGCCACAGGTCCGCGGCCCGCTTCCACTCCCCGGCGGCCTGCAGCGCGTACGGATGGTCGCTGTCGTCGACGGCCACCGGGTGCCCGACCTTGCTGAGCCAGTAGCCGAGTTCGGCCCGGTACGGCCCGTGCTCCAGCCGGCACGCGTGTGCGTAGACCGGCCCCGCCGCGTCGGCCACCGCTCCGGGGTCGCCGCGCAGCCAGGCCGCCTCCGCCCGAGCCGCCGCCACCGGGCCCGTCCGCTGCAGTTCACGGGCCCGTGCGGCGATCTCCCAGGCCTGGGTGAGGAGTTCGTCGGCGCCCGGCCTGCCGCGGCGGACCCGCACGCGGGCCAGGACGGTCAGCGCGGGACAGCGGGCCGGTATGAAGTCGTGCATCCCGTACTCGGCGTGCCGCTCGGCCCCGTCCCAGTCCGCGGCGGCGAGCCGGCGCATGGCCTGCTCGACGTGGAGGTAGTTGAAGAACCCCAAGTGCTCGGCGCGGTCGGCGAGTTCCATGGCCGGGGGCAGGTAGCGGTCGGCCTCGGCGTAGCGGAGGTCGTCGAGGAGGGACCAGATGATGTTGGCGTAGGACCGGCAGGCATGTTCGACCTCGCCCGCGGCCAGCGCGACCGCGAGGCTCTCCTCGACCTGCCGTCGCCCGTCCGGGTCTCCGCTGCGCCAGCGGGCGGTGCCCACGTTGTTGAGGGCGTGGGCGAGGATCGCCGCGTCGTCCGCGCGACGGGCCAGGGCGATGGCGCGCTCGCCGTGCGCGATGGCCTCGGTGTACTGGTCCGAGAGCATCCGCAGCTGGGCCGTGTTGCTGAGCGCGAGGGCCAACAGCCGGTCGTCACCGGCGTGTTCGAGGACGGCGATGGCTTCCCGTGCCGCGTCCTGGGCCTCCTGCGCGTGTCCTGCCCACCAGTGGATGCGGGACAGCCAGCGCAGATCCGCGCCGAGTGTGAGGGTGTCGCCGAGGGAGCGGCGCAGGGCCACGGCGTCCCGCTGGGCGGCGACGGCCTCGACGGAGTCGGCGAGGGTGTAGCACTCCACGGCGTAGCGTTCGAGCAGGTCGGCGAGTTCGGCGGGGGTGTAGCGGTGCCGTTGGCGCAGCACGAGCCGTAGATGGGCGGCGGCCTCGCGGTGGGCGCCCGCCTCGGTGGCGTCCCGGGCCGCGCGGGGGCCGTAGCGGGCGATGGCGTCCTGGTCGCCGGCCTGTGCGGCGTGGTGGACGACGCGTGCCGGGTCGGAGCCCGGCCGGAGCATGAGGGCGGTGAGCACGTTGCGGTTGAGGTCGATGCGGCGGGCGGCGGGCAGGGAGTCGGCGACGGCACGGCGGATCAACTCGTGCCGGAACGTGACCCGTTCGGGGGTCACGGCGAGGAGCCCGCGCTGTTCGGCCGCGGCCAGCACGGCGACCCCGCCTGTCAACAGCGTGTCGACGAGGGGCCGTTCGACGGCGGAGGGCACGACGGCGAGTTGCTCCAGCGCGTCGACGGTCCGGCCGTCGAGTCCGCGCAGCCGGGCGAGCACCGCGTCGACGACCGTCGGGGGCACTCCCCCGGTGCCGCCGGCCGCGAGGACCTCGGTGACGAAGAAGGGGTTGCCCGACGTCACCTCGTAGACCTTGGCCGGGTCGAGCCGGTTGGCCGAACCGAGCGTGCGTACGGCGGACTTGGTGAGGCGGGCCAGCGGCAGCCGGTGCACGCGGTCCGTGCGGGAGATCTGCCCGAGGAGGTGCCGCAGCGGGTGCTCGCGGCTCAACTCGTCGTCGCGGTAGGTGAGGACGAGTACGGCGGGCAGCTGATCCATGCGTCGGACCAGGAAGCGCAGGGCGTCCAGCGAGGCCTCGTCGGCCCAGTGGACGTCCTCCACGACGAGCACCGCCGGATGCGGTACACCGGCCAACTCCCCTTGCAGGGCTTCGTAGACGCGGTGGCGATCGCCGCCCTCCACGACGGCCCGGGCCAGTTCGGCACCGACGCTGCCGACGAGGTCGCGGAACGGGCCGAGAGGGCGGCGGGTGGCAAGGTCGTCGCACTGGCCCAGGAGGATGCGCGTGCTGTGCGGCAGCCGGTCCGGCATGGCTTTCACCAGGCTCGACTTGCCGATACCTGCCTCGCCGAAGACGAGCACCACGGAACCGGCCCCGTCCGCCGCCTCACGTGCGGCCGAAGCCAGTCGCGCCAGTTCGGGCTCACGCTCGAGGATCCCCCGATCCACGCCGCTGATTGTGCCACTCACCGGCAACTACCGCCCGGGTGTCACACTTCGGCCCTCCGTCGCCCTCTTGAGTGCAGACACTCACGGGAGGCGTTCATGAACAGGACCGAACCGGCCGAAACGACCGCGCAGCACCTGATCGAGCTCTCGGCCGGGCCCCTCGCGTACGAGGACACGGGCGGCGACGGTCCCGTCCTGGTGCTGCTGCACGGTCTGTTGATGGACGCGTCGTTGTGGGCCGCCCCGATCTCCGAACTCTCCGCCACTCACCGGTGCGTGGCCCCGACCCTCCCGCTCGGCGCGCACCGCCACCCGATGCACGCCGACGCAGACCTCTCGCTGCCCGGGGTGGCCCGGCTCGTCGCCGAACTCCTCGACCGGCTGGATCTGCGGGACGTCACGCTCGTCGGGAACGACACGGGCGGGGCGCTGGTGCAGTTGCTGATGGCAGAGGGTGCCGCCCGCGTGGGGCGGGTGGTGCTCGTCTCCTGCGAGGCGTTCGACAACTTCCCGCCGGGCCTGACCGGCCGGACACTCGTGCTCGCCGGCCGCCTGTCGCCGTGGCTGTTCGGGCAGTTCATGCGGCAGATGCGGGTGCGCGCGCTGCGCCGCCTGCCGTTCGCGTTCGGGTGGCTGACGAAGCGCGGGGACGCGGTCACCGCGCGATGGACGGAGCCGGTCCGGCGGCAGCCGGAGATCCGCCGTGATGCCGTGCGCGTGCTGCGCGCCGCGTCGGCGAATGGGCGCCGCCTGCTGGAGCAAACCGCCGTACGACTAAAGGAGTTCGACCGTCCCGCGCTGGTGGTCTGGGCGAGCGAGGACCGGGTGATGCCGCCCGAGCACGGGCGTCGGCTGGCCCAACTCCTGCCGCAGGGACGGCTGGTGGAGGTGGCCGACGGTTACACGCTGCTCCCGCTGGACCGGCCCGCCGAACTCGCCCGGCTCATCGGGGAGTTCGTGCGCGCTCCAAGGCCCTCGGGATCGGCCTGATTTGGTGCCCGCGGCGCGGCTTGGGGCCGTCGAGCATGCTGACGCCGTTGTAGTTCCGACTGTGCACGTAGAACGTGGGGCCTGCGACGAAGGTGACGAAGACGGCGATGATGCTGATGGAGAAGAGGGCCGGGAGCGACTGCCCTTCGGGGAGGGTCTTCCCGCCCTCGTGGATGGCGTAGGCGAAGGCCGCGACGAAGACGAACAGGCACAGGACCGCGATGACGAGGGACACGGTCGCGCGCGTGCGGGTGGAGGAGCGGTCGCGCACCTCGGCCAGCAGGGACGCCGAGCACTCGGGGCAGGTCAGTTCGACCGTGCGCTTGCCCGACAGGGGCCGCTCGACCACGTAGTGCGCGCCGGACCACGAGATCGTGCGCGTCCTCGGTCTGACGACTCCACCCGAGACCTTGTCACTGAGTATGTGCCGGACTGCGACCTGCACGGTCCCCGCTGTGTTCATGGTTCCTCCGACATGCACCCCTGGCGATCATCACGAAGCCTGCACAGTGTGACCTGTGAGAACCGGCCACTCAATGGTCCTGGTGATTTCTTTTCCTTCGCCTACAACTTCTCAACTCAGCCATGACGTGCGGGACTTCTCCGGTCGCACCTCTTGACGGCTTTGGTGCAGACCTTTAGGTTCACCAGCCAACAGACCTCCCATGAATGCATTTCCCACTCACATATGTGAACACCCGTGTTCACCTCTCACCGCCCTCAAGCCGGCGGCGTCCACCCCCCACCCAGGACGAAAGGCCCCTCGTCATGCAACGCCTCGCCCTGCGCTGCGCCCTCGCACTCTCCCTCGGCCTCGGCGCCGTCGGCACCCTCGCAGCCCCCTCCGCCTCGGCCGCCACCGGCACGATCACCGGCCTCGGCGGCAAGTGTCTCGACGTCGCCGGCGCCAGCTCCGCCGACGGCACGGCCGTACAGATCTACGACTGCAACGGCACCGCCGCCCAGCAGTGGACGGTCGGCACCGACGGAACCATCAGAGCCCTCGGCAAGTGCCTTGACATCACCGGCAGTTCGACGGCCAACGGCGCCCAGCTCCAGCTGTGGACGTGCGGCGGCAGCGCCAACCAGCAGTGGACGGTCAGCGCCGCACGCGACATCGTCAACCCGGCCGCCAACAAGTGCCTGGACGTCACGGGCAACACCTCGGCCAACGGCACCCGCACCCAGATCTGGACCTGCAGCGGCGCCGCCAACCAGAAGTGGACCGCGCCCGCCGCCGGCGGCACGACCCCGCCCACGACAGCGCCGATGGCCGTCGCGCCGTACCTGTACAACGGCTGGGGGAACCCGCCCAGCCCTACGACTGTCATGAACGCGACCGGCGTGAAGTGGTTCACGCTGGCGTTCGTCCTGAGCAACGGCTACTGCAACCCGCAGTGGGACGGCGGCCGTGCGCTGACCGGCGGGGTCGACCAGCAGACCATCACCACCGTGCGGGCCAACGGCGGTGACGTCGTCCCGTCCTTCGGCGGCTACAGCGGCAACAAGCTGGAGAGCTCCTGCTCCAGCGCGAGCGAACTGGCGGCGGCCTACCAGAAGGTCATCAGCGCCTACTCGCTCAAGGCCATCGACATCGACATCGAGGCCGACGCGTACAGCAACGCGACCGTGCAGCAGCGGACCGTGGACGCGCTGAAGACCGTCAAGGCCAACAACCCGGGCATCAAGGTGTACGTCACCATCGGCACCGGGCAGAGCGGACCCGACACGAGTCTCATCAACCGGGCCGCGTCGTCCGGGCTGACCGTGGACGCCTGGACGATCATGCCGTTCGACTTCGGCGGCGCGGGCCAGAACATGGGCACGCTCACCCAGCGGGCCGCCGAGGGCCTCAAGACCGCGCTGAAGAACGCGTACGGCTACAGCGACGACGCGGCCTACCGGGACATGGGCATCTCCTCGATGAACGGCATCACCGACAACAACGAGACCGTCACCACCGCCGACTTCCAGACCATCCTCGGCTACGCGCAGGCGCACCACCTCGCGCGGCTGACGTTCTGGTCGGCCAACCGTGACCGTCCCTGCCCGGGCGCCTACCCGAACGACGACACCTGCTCGGGCGTGAGCCAGAGCAACTGGCAGTTCACCAGCATCTTCGCCCAGTACACCGGCTGACGGACGCCTCTCCGACCTGTCCTCCCCACCCCCCATCACCACAGGAGAATCCGTGCTCAGACGGAAGAGACTGTCCGTACGCCACCCCATTCCGAGAGCGCTCACGGCGATCGCGCTCGTGGCGACCACCGTGACCGGAATCGAGTTCGCCACGCAGGGCTCGGCGAGTGCGGCGAACACGGCAGCCGCAGCGATACCGACCGGCTATACCACCGTGGTCAACAAGGGCAGCGGCAAGTGCGTCGACGCCCGCTCGGCCGCGAGTGCCGACGGCACGGCCGTCCAGCAGTACGCGTGCAACGGAAGCACCGCCCAGAACTGGCAGTTGGTCGCCACCGACAGCGGCTACTACCGCGTGAACAGCAACCTGAACGCCGCCGAGGCCTGGGACGTCACCGGCGTCTCGACCGCGGACTCCGCGCTCATCCAGACGTGGACGTACTCCGGCGGCAACAACCAGCAGTGGCTGCCGGTCGCCGAGGCCGACGGCGCCTACCACTTCGTCAACCGCAACAGCGGGAAGTGCCTGGACATCCCGAGCGCGTCGACCGCGGACAGCGTGCAGTTGGCGCAGTACACCTGCAACGGCACCGCCGCGCAGTCCTTCACGCTCGGCACCGTCTCGACGAACCCGCCCGGCACCCCGGACTTCGGTCCCAACGTGACGGTGTTCGACCCCTCGATGTCGGCGTCGAGCATCCAGTCCAAGCTGGACTCGGTCTTCTCCCAGCAACAGACCAACCAGTTCGGCTCGGCCCGCCAGGCCCTGCTGTTCAAGCCCGGCACCTACAGCGCGAACGCCAACGTGGGCTTCTACACACAGGTCGCCGGTCTCGGCTTCTCGCCGGACGACGTGACCATCAACGGCGCGGTGCACGCGGAGGCCGACTGGTTCCAGGGCAACGCGACGCAGAACTTCTGGCGCGACGCCGAGAACCTGTCGGTCAACCCCACTGGTGGCACTGACCGTTGGGCCGTCTCGCAGGCCGCCCCGTACCGGCGCATGCACGTGCGCGGCAACCTCGCGCTGGACGACGGCGGTTGGTCCAGCGGCGGCTTCATCTCCGACACCAAGGTCGACGGACAGATCCAGTCCGGCACCCAGCAGCAGTTCCTCACCCGCAACTCGCAGATGGGCAGTTGGTCCGGCTCCAACTGGAACATGGTCTTCGTCGGCGACCAGGGCGCACCCGCCCAGTCCTTCCCGACGTACACCAACGTCGCCAGCTCCCCGACGATCCGCGAGAAGCCCTTCCTGTACGTCGACAGCGCGGGCGCCTACCAGGTGTTCGTGCCCGGGCTGCAGTCCAACGCCGTCGGTACGACGTGGAGCGGGAAGACCCCGGCGGGCAAGTCCCTGCCGATCGACCAGTTCTACATCGTCAAGCCCGGCGCCACCGCGGCCGACATCAACACCGCCCTCGCGGCCGGCAAGAACCTCCTGGTCACCCCGGGCGTCTACCACCTCAACCAGACGCTCAACATCACGCGCCCCGACACGGTGGTACTGGGCATGGGCCTGGCGACCTTCGTGCCGGACGGCGGGATCACCGCGATCAGCACCGCCGATGTCGACGGCATCGAGCTGGCGGGCCTGCTGATCGACGCGGGCACCACCAACTCCCCCACCCTGGTGCAGATCGGCACGGCCGGTTCGACCACGAGCCACGCCGCCGACCCGACACAGTTGTCCGATGTCTTCGTCCGCATCGGCGGCGCCACCGTCGGCAAGGCCACCAACTCCCTTGTCATCAACAGCGCCAACACGATCATCGACCACACCTGGATCTGGCGGGCGGACCACGGCAACAGCGGCACGGTCGGCTGGACCACCAACACCGCCGACACCGGACTGATCGTCAACGCCGCCAACGTGACGGCGTACGGCCTGTTCGTCGAGCACTTCCAGAAGACCCAGGTCGTCTGGAACGGCAACGGCGGCAGAACGTACTTCTTCCAGAACGAGATGCCCTACGACCCACCGAACCAGGCCTCCTGGATGAACGGCACCGGGAAGGGCTATCCCGCCTACAAGGTCGCCGCGTCCGTAACCAGCCATGAGGCATGGGGACTTGGCAGCTACTGCTACTTCAGCAGCAATTCGAGCGTGGTCGCCGATCGCGCCTTCGAGGTGCCGAGTGTGTCCGGGGTCAAGTTCCACGACATGGTGACCGTCTCGCTGGGCGGGGTCGGCACGATCAGCCACATCATCAACAGCACCGGCGGACCGTCCAACTCCAGTACCAACGTCGCCTACTTGACCAACTTCCCGTAGAGCGCACGGAAAGGATCGATCACCAGATGAACACCATCAGATCCGGTTCCACCCGCGCGGCCCTGCGGGTGCTCCTCCTGCTGGCGACGCTGCTGGGTCTCGCGGCAGTACCGCCCGCCGCCCACGCGAGCACAGCGGCGACGCCGTTCAAGATCCTCGCGCTCTACAGCGGCACCTACGACGCGGCGCACATCGACTTCGACAAGGAGGCGAACGTCTGGTTCCCGCAGCAGGCCGCGGCGAACGGCTACACCTACACGGCCAGCACCAACTGGGACCTGCTCGCCAACGGCGGAGTCAACGCCTACCAAGTCGTCCTGTTCCTCGACGACTTGCCGCAGACGTCCGCCCAACGCACCGGTTTCGAGGCGTACATGAGGGGCGGCGGCGGCTTCATGGGCTTCCACGTCTCCGCCTTCACCACGGACGCGGCGAGCTGGTCCTGGTACCACAACACGTTCCTCGGCTCGGGGAACTTCGTGTCCAACACCTGGGGTCCGACCGCGGTGACGCTGAAGGTGGAGGACCATACGATCCCGCCCACCGCCAACCTGCCGGCCACGTTCACCTCGTCGGTCAGCGAGTGGTACAGCTGGTCCAACGATCTGCGGCAGAACCCGGACATCAAGATCCTGGCGTCGATCGACCCGAGCAGCTTCCCGGTCGGCACCGATCCCAACCAGTCCTGGTACAGCGGGTACTACCCGATCCTGTGGACCAACACGAAGTACAAGATGCTGTACGCGAACTTCGGCCACAACGCGATGAACTACACGACCAACACGCGTCTGTCGTCGACGTTCGCGAGCGCCACCCAGAACCAGTTCCTGCTGAACGGGCTCAAGTGGCTCGGTGGGGGCGACACTTCGACCCCGCCGACGGACACCCCGATCTCGGAGACCTCCTGGTACTCCGTGCAGAACGGCGGCAACGGCACGTGCGTGGACGCCCGTTCGGCGGCCACGGCCAACGGGACGGCGATCCAGCAGTACACCTGCAACGGTACGGCGGCGCAGCAGTACCAGTTCCGCAGCACCGACAGCGGATACATGGAGATCACCGCGCGCGGCAACCCGGCACAGGCCATCGACGTGACCGACCGCTCGACGGCGGACAACGCGCCGTTGCAGCTGTGGGCCTACTCCGGCGGCACAAACCAGCAGTGGCAGCCCGTGCGTGAGACGAGCGGGCGCTACCACTTCGTCGCCCGGCACAGCGGCAAGTGCCTGACCGCTG